>ONWZ01000076.1 GCA_900321645.1 uncultured Eubacteriales bacterium
AAAATAATTATTAGTGCACTCTTAATATTCTTACTATGTAGTTGTGCTAGTCAAAAATTACCTAAACCAGAATTATCGGAAGGACTTCGCGGTGAATTAGGAATCGATAAAAATATCAATGAAGAAACAATTGATAAATATTTAGGGAGAGACGATAGTGTCTACTACGACATGCGTATGTTAATAGATACTGCCCATTATGAAAATATCGGCGGTGATTCTTATTTGTCAGGCTTTGTCAAAGGCTTTGAAGTATTACCATATCCATATTTAGCTGAAGTAACAGGTTTACCTGAAGAAGTGGGCACCCCTTATACTGGTAAGACCCTATATCATCTTGAAGATGGTAAATATGTTGCTAATTATCAAGAATCAAAAAAAATTTTAGAGTATTTCTTTCCTAAAGATAAATATATTTTCTTAATGTGTGGTGGTGGCGGCTATGCCGGTATGACTAAGAAAATGCTCGTATCACTAGGTTGGGATGAAAATAAGATCTATGATGTTGGTGGTTACTGGTATTATAAAGGCAAGAATAATGTTACCATTAAGAATGAAACGTATGGTGATGTTTCATATGATTTCTGGAAATTAAATTATCATAATATTGACTTTAATAGCTTACATGAGGTCTAAAATGAAGAAAGTATTATTGGGAATTATTTTAATAATTTTCATTGTCGGTTGTACCCAAGAAAAATTTGCTTTGACCGATAAATACTATGATAATCCATCTTTTGAAGAAATAAATCAAACTGAGTTAAAAGAATTGGAAAAAAGTAAAGAATCATTTTTAATAATGGTCTATACGACAGGATGCTTTTCTTGTATGGATTTTGAAAAAGTCTTAAATGACTTTACAACCGAAAATAATTTACAGGTTCTAAGAATTAATATTACTGATATTAAAAATACCAAATTAGCTAATAAGATTAAATATACTCCTACATTAGTTATTTATCGTGATGGTAAAGTATATCAGTATTTAGACGCTAACTCTGATAAAGATACCGAATATTATAAAAGTACAACGAATTTAAAAACATGGCTAGATGGGTATATTCTCTTAGAAAATAAATAAATGTATAATTTTGATCCTTTCATCGCAATATAGATGTGAAAGGATCTTTTTTATGTCAAAATATAAAGTAGATATAGTCGGAGTAAATACGAGTAATCTAAAAGTACTTACGAATGAAGAAAATATTGCCTTATTTAAAAAAATGCATAATGGTGATGAGTTTGCAAGAGATGATTTAATTAATGGTAACTTAAAATTAGTTTTATCAATCTTAAAAAAATTTAATAATAAAGTTGATAATTTAGATGATTTATTTCAAGTAGGATGCTTAGGCTTAGTTAAAGCAATTGATAATTTTGATCCATCTTATAATGTTACCTTATCGACTTATGCCTGTCCCTTAATTATCGGTGAAATGAAACGATATATTAGAGATAATATATCGTTAAGAATTTCACGAAGTGTTAAAGATTTGGCCTATAAAGCAATGAAATTAAAAGAAGAATTATCTGTTCAAAATGGTAAAATGCCTACTGATAAAGAAATTGCTGATATCTTAAATGTTACTGAATATGATATTGCCAATGCCATCAATTCCCTAAAAGAACCCGTCAGTATGTATGAACCAATCTATAATGATGGCGGAGACACCATTTATTTATGTGATCAATTATCGTATCCCAAAGAAGAATATGATCAGGAGATTAAATTAGCTCTAGAAAAAGCTATGGAAAAATTAAAAGTAAGAGAATTACAAATTTTAAGAGATCGCTTCTTGATTGGTAAAACGCAAATGGAAATTGCAGAGGAACTAGGTATCAGTCAAGCTCAAATCTCCAGAATCGAAAAAAATGCTTTAACTAATATCAAAAAATTAATTAAGTAGAATATATTTAATTAGGTGATAAGATGAGATTGTCAGATCTTCAACATAAAGAAATTGTCAATATTGTCGATGGTAAAAGAGTGGGTATTATCATCGATGTGATTGTTGACGAGAAAGGAAGTATTACCAGTTTAGTTTTAGAAGATAGACGAGGTCGTAAATTTTCTCGTGAAGAATATAACGTTATGTGGAATCAAATTGTTAAAATTGGTGATGATATTATTTTAATTGATACGCGAAATAAATAACTAGTTTTGTCGAATGACTAGTATTAAATGATTATGTATGCTATCATCTAATAAAAGTAAAGGAGATAAAAATGCCTGACTATGTTTTATTAGATGATATGATTGATGATATAATCGATGATATATCATACATAAAATTGAATTCACATTTATTTAATGAAAAGGATGATTGATTTATCATTCTTTTTATTTTATAATTATATTGATGATAATATATGAAAGAGATAATTGATAATCATAAATATGAAAAAGAATTGAATAAAAAAGGGATAACTTTAATTGCAGGTGTCGATGAAGTAGGGAGAGGGCCATTAATTGGACCAGTTGTGGCGGCAGCAGTCATCTTACCAGAAGATTATTATTTAGACGGTCTAACTGATTCTAAAAAATTATCCGAGAAAAAAAGAGAATATTTCTATGAAATAATAAAAAAAGACGCCATATCAATTGGTATCGGCGTTGTTGATGAAAAAAAGATAGATGAAATAAATATCTATGAAGCAACGAAAGTAGCTATGAAACAAGCCATCGATAATTTGAATATTAAACCAGAACATATCTTAATTGATGCGATGCCCTTAGATTTAAAAATTCCCACGACATCAATTATTAAAGGTGACCTATTAAGCATAACCATATCAGCAGCTTCCGTTATTGCCAAGGTAACCAGAGATCATATGCTCTATGATATCGATAAAGAATATCCAATGTATGATCTAAAAAATAATAAAGGTTATGGTACCAAAAAACATATCGAAGCCATCAAAAAATATGGCATTACTAAATATCATCGTTTAAGTTATAAGCCTGTTAGTGATTATAAAGATAAAGTAGTGAGATAATTATGGAACAAGAAAAATATGAAAATTTTAAAAAATTTATTATTATGGATCATAAAATAAAAAAAGAAATGGTTGATTTAAGACCACCGCTTGAAACGGATGCCTTAAATAAAGATACCATTCTTAAATATACCGATGATGCTTTTGATAGTTTAAGATATATTATCAGAAGTTTGAAACAGATAATTGAACCATATGATAGCTTCGGTGCTTTTTCAAGAAAAATTGATGAATTAGCACAAATATGGATAACTAAATTCATTACTTGTAAATTAGATTTAGATAAATTAAGATCATTTTATCAAGATTTTGTTACCGGTATGAGCGAAGATTTAGTCAGAACAACAAAATCGTCGTTTAGTGCTTATTCATGGCAAAATGATATTTCTAAGCCATTATCACAATGTCATACGATTAATGAATTGTTACATGTTATGCATTTTCATGTAATGAACAATGAAAATAATTTACAGTCATTAAATGTTATTGCTGAAAAGAAAGTAAATCATGAGTATGAACCATTAACACTATATGGGGAAATAAATGAACTGTCTAAAAAAATCTTTGATTCTTTCCCCCAAGAAGTAGATGTTGGTATAACTGACATTGTATCATTCGGTAATACTGGTAAAATAATTATGATGATAAGAGATTTAGGCCATGCTCTAACTATTGAAATTGATAATTCCGAAGAAGATATATTAATTAGCTATTTCATTCCTAAACTATGTAATATAGATATGATTAATAAATTACCTGGTATAAATAAAGTAAAAGAGGGAACTGGAACATTTGATGGAGCAACAGGTAGATATGTAACAACCAAAGAAAATCTATGTAGAGATTTGTTTGATTTTCTAAGTAAGGTACCGACTGATTTTGATATTCCAAGGGAAGAATATAATTCTACATATATACATTAAAAAAGACATTTTTCTTGTCTTTTTTTTATTTTTGTCATATAATTGTGATTTGTGTGAAAGAAAGTAGGGGAAAATATGAACGATAAAATAAGAAATATTGCCATTATTGCCCATGTCGATCATGGTAAAACAACCCTTGTTGATCAATTATTAAAAAAGTCAGGAACATTTAGAGAAAACGAACAAGTTGCTGATCGTGTTATGGACTCTAATGATATTGAAAGGGAAAGAGGTATTACTATCTTAGCTAAGACAACTGCGATTAATTATAATGGATATCGTATTAATATTTTAGATACTCCAGGACATGCTGACTTTGGCGGTGAAGTTGAAAGAATTATGAACATGGTTGATGGTGTATTATTACTTGTCGATGCCTATGAAGGAACGATGCCTCAAACAAGATTCGTTTTAAAAAAAGCGTTGGAAGCTAAAGTAAAACCAATTGTCATCATCAATAAAGTTGATAAACCAACTGCAAGATTAAATCAAGTAGTTGATGAAGTAATTGATTTATTTATTGAACTAGGTGCTGATGATAATCAATTAGATTTTAAAGTGGCCTATGTTTCTGCTTTAAATGGAACAGCTTCACTTAGCCCTGATTTAGCTAGCCAATCAGAAGATTATTCATGTATCTATGATTTGATTATTAATGAAATTCCTGCTCCTGATGTTAATGTTGATGCTCCGTTACAATTTCAACCAGCATTACTAGACTATAATGACTATGTAGGAAGAATTGGTATTGGACGTATTAAATCAGGTACTATTAAAGAAAACGAAATGGTTTCTTGTGTCAGATTAGATGGCAGTATTAAGCAATTTAGAATTGCTAAATTATTTGGCTTTCTAGGACTAAAAAGAATTGAGATTAATGAAGCCCATGCTGGTGAAATTGTCGCCATCGCTGGTATGCCTGATATTTCAGTTGGTGAAACAGTTTGTGATATTGGAAAGGAAAATCCATTACCACCATTAAGAATCGATGAGCCAACCTTAAAAATGACCTTTATGACTAGTGATAGTCCATTTGTCGGTCGTGACGGAGAACATGTAACTGCTAGAAAAATTGGTGAAAGATTATTCCGTGAAACGCAAAGAGATGTCAGCTTACGTGTTGAAGAAGCCGGCCAAGATGCTTGGATTGTATCTGGTAGAGGTGAATTACACTTATCAATTTTAATTGAAAACTTAAGAAGAGAAGGTTTTGAATTACAAGTTTCAAAACCAGAAGTAATCATTAAAGAAATAAATGGTGTATTATGCGAACCATATGAAGAAGTACAAATCGAAGTTCCTGAAGAATCAGTTGGTAATGTTATCGAAGCTTTAGGCCTTCGTGGCGCTAAAATGGATAATATGACTAACGTTAATAATTTAGTTAGATTATCTTATACCATTCCTTCAAGAGGCTTAATTGGTTTTTCCACCGATTTTATGACAATGACCAAAGGTTATGGTATCATCAATCATACTTTTAAGGAATATCTTCCAATCGAAGATATTACCGTTGGAGAAAGAAAATTTGGTGTTCTTGTATCAATGGAAAATGGCAAAGCTACTGCTTATGCCATTGGAAATCTTGAAGATAGAGGAACAATGTTCATCGAACCTGGTACGGAAGTATATGAAGGTATGATTGTCGGAGAATGCAACCGTGAAAATGATTTAGCTGTTAACGTAGTTAGGGGTAAGCAATTAACAAATACCCGTGCTGCTGGCTCCGATCATACAGTCGTTTTAAAAAGACCTAGACCAATTACTTTAGAGTATTGTCTAGATTATATCAACAGTGATGAATTATTAGAGATAACACCACATTATTTAAGATTAAGAAAGAAAATTTTAAATACTGAATCAAGAAAGAAATTTGATGCTAAAAAGAATGCTGAATAAAAAAAGCATTCTTTTTTGAATGCTTAATAATTCATCGCAGTCATAATTGCATCAACTTTATCTTTATTAGCAAGTGGTGCCTTTGTAAATATTAAAGTATTCTCAATACGATTACTAACCATATAATAGTTATTAGAAATCATATTGAATAACTTATAGTTTTTTCCTTTTTCATTATGTGCAGTTGCTGCCGTTCCCTTTAGAGTCATAAAACTAGAAATATGTTGCTTTTGTGCTTTGCCCGCATTTTCTTCAGTATCATATATAACCATCTCAATAGTTAAATCATCTAATGTGCATCTAATTGCTCCGGTTATATAATCAGCTTTCTGTGCCTGATATTCACTTAACATATCAGTATACGTTAATCCATTATTAATGCATACATTTTGAAATGTCTCTAATGAACCAATTTCTTTTGTCTCATTACTTCCACAACCGACAAGTAACAAACAAATAAAACATAAAAATATAAATTTAAATTTTTTCATACATCCTCCTAATGTAATTTAATTATATCACTAATATTATGGATCATGTTAAAAAAAGATATAACTTTACATATAATTAGATAGGTGATAATATGGATAATCTAAATGATTTTA
>ONWZ01000079.1 GCA_900321645.1 uncultured Eubacteriales bacterium
ACTCAAGAGGCTGAAGAGGCGCCCCTGCTAAGGGTGTAGACCGGAGAATTCTGGTGCGAGAGTTCAAATCTCTCCTACTCCGCCATTTATATAAAATTCTAGGATTAATTCCTAGTTTTTTTCTTTTTTTTGTAGTATACTTTTCTTAGGTGGAAATATGATAACTATTAAGAATAATAAACTGATTAATTATGGTAACCGTGGAATGACACTTGAAAGTGATATCAATCTTACCAATAATTACTATATTGAAAAGAAAATCGCGCTAATTTATAAAAAGCCAGTACCAATCAAGGTATTAAAGATTAATAGTACTAAAACAAGAATTTTAGATGCTTTTTATGAACAAAAATCAACTCTTGATTATAGTGGTATTTACAATGAAAAATATATTGAATTTGATGCTAAGGAAACTAATAGTAAAACGAGTATTCCTTTAGCTAATATTCATAAGCATCAAATAGAACATATTAAAAATATTTTATATTTTAAAGGGATAGCTTTCTTAATAGTTAGATTTAATTATCATAATAAAACCTTCATGTTACCGGGAGAATTACTTCTTAATTATCTAAACTTAACGAAGAAGAAATCGATTCCTTATCAGTTTTTTTTAGATAATTGTAAGGAAATACCGATAAAATATAGTCCTAGATTAGATTATTTAAAAACAATTGATATTTTATAATTTATATATTATAATATATAATAGAAATGAATTAAGTAAGGAAGTTGAGAAAGTGAAAAGAATTAGAAAAAGAAATTTCTTAAATCGTATCGATGACGCTATCAATGATAAAATTGATGAAGTTAAAGAAAAAAATAATGAAAAGAAATTAGCTAAATTAGAAGAAAAAAAGGAAGATAAGAAAATAATTAAAAAGGATAGCAATAAGAAACTTAACGAAAAAGAACATCATATAAAGAATGACAAAAAGAATTTCAAAAAAGAAAAAGATGATTCTGAAGTTAAGATTTTTGACATTGAAGAAGAACAGTTACCTAAATCTAAGAAAAGCAAAAAGAAAGTTACTGAAGAAACAGATTCAGAATTATTAAAAGTAGCTGATCTTGAAGAAGAAATAAATGAAGAAGTTGCCAAGAAAAAGCATAGGTTTCAATTATTTAAGAAAAAAGAAGCAAAAGTAAAAGAACCTAAAAAAGAAAAAAAGAAAAAGAAAGACGTTCCTGTTATTAATAATAACAATAAGCATAAAGATAAAGGTGACAAGAAGAAACGTCCTTTCTGGAAAAAATTACTTACTTTTATTCTAATTATGTGTATTATTGGGGTTTTATCTGTAACGGCTTTCTTAGCATATATTGTTGTGACGGCACCAGAATTTAATGAAGCTGATTTAGTAATAAGAGATCAAACTGTCGTATATGATATCGATGGTAATATCATTGCTAAATTAGGAACACAAAAAAGAGAAAGCATTACATATGATCAATTACCACAAGTATTAGTTGATGCGATAATCGCTACAGAAGACTCAAGATTCTTCCAACACAATGGTGTTGACTTATTTAGATTTATTAAAGCTACGATTCAACAATTATTAGGTCAAGAAAGCGCCGGTGGTGCTTCTACCCTAACCATGCAGACTGTTAAAAATAGAATTACCCAAAAAGGTAATACTAATGAAGGTAAAGTTGAAAAGATTATTCGTAAATTCCAAGACGTATATCTAGCGGTTTTTAAAGTTGAAAAAGAATTTTCGAAAGAAGAAATTTTGGAAATGTATATTAACGATAATGGTTTAGGAAGTTCATATTATGGTGTTGAAGAAGCATCTAAATACTATTTTGGTAAATCAGCATCTGACCTTACATTACCAGAAGCAGCAATGATTGCTGGATTATTCCAAGCACCAGGTAGACATAATCCATACTACGACATTGATAGTGCTACTAAGCGTCAAAACTTAGTATTGAAACTTATGAAAGATCATGGTTATATAACCGAGGAAGAATATAAAATAGCTAAAAAGATTCCAATTGAAAAATTATTAGTTGGAGCTAATAATAAAGATAATAAATATCAAGGATATATTGATACCGTTGTAGCGGAAGTACAAGATTTGACTGGTGATGATCCAGCTACTACTCCAATGAAAATTTATACTACAATGGAAAGAAGCATCCAAGATGGTATCAATAGTATTTTTTCAAGTAGTGCTCAATATATTTGGAAAGATGAAAAAGTACAAGGTGGTGTGGCCGTAGTTAATTCTGAAACTGGCGGTATTGCTGCCGTTGGAACTGGTCGAAATAAGACTGGTGAAAGACAATTCAATTATGCGACAATGGCGAAACGCCAACCAGGATCAACTGCTAAACCCCTATTCGATTATGGACCAGGTATTGAATTTAATAATTTCTCATCATATGAATTATTTGTCGACGAACCATGGACCTATACAAGTGGTCCGGCTGTTAATAACTGGGATGGTGGATATTATGGATTAATTACTGCAAGATATGCATTGCAAGTGTCACGTAACGTCCCTGCCCTAAAAGCATTCCAGCGCGTTGGAGCTAAGAATAGTCAAAAGTTTGTCGCTGGTTTGGGATTAAATGTATCCCTAAATACAAGTAGTGAAAACTATGAAGTATTTAGTAATGGCTTAGATAACACAATTAATGAAGCGTATGCCATCGGCGGTGTAGCAGAAGGATTTACTCCATTAGACATAGCCACTGCTTATGCTTGTTTCTCAAATGGCGGATATTATACTGAACCGCATACCGTAACTAAAATAGTTTATCGTGATACTAGTGATGAAAAAGAATATAAGTATACTAAAGAACGTGTCATGAAAGATTCAACTGCCTACATTATGAACAATATTCTTGAATCTGCTGTAAGTGGTGGTGGTTTCCATGGTGGTGCTAGAGTGTCTGGCTCACATGTTGCTGCTAAAACTGGTACTTCAAACTATGATGATGCTACCATGAGAGCAAAGGGCTTACCTGCTAGTGCCGTAAATGATTTGTGGACAGCAGCATATACTTCTAAATACTCAATTGCCGTATGGTATGGTTATGATAATGCCGATTCAAAATACTACAATGACTGGGGTGGCTATAAAGATAATTTAACGGCTGAAGTTATGGCTTATATTCCAAAGGATACACGTGGATGGCCAATGCCAAGTTCAGTAGTAGCATCAGCCGTAGAAAAAGAAACATGGCCTGCACAATTACCAAGCGACAATACCCCATCAGATATGCGTCTAACCGAATATTTTGTAAGAGGTACACAACCAACTGAAGTATCTCCTAGATATCAGAAATTAAATGATATTAAAAATTATAATGTAACTAATGATGGTAGTAACAGTGCAACAATTACTTGGGAATATGATACACCAAAAGTACTTACTCAAGCATATCTTGAAAATTATTTTAATCAATCAGTCTTTGGTAATAGTAAAGGTAGTTTATTAAACAGTAGATTAGATTATAATAAGAATACCTTAGGTGAAATTGGATTTGCTATCTATAAACAAGATGCCAATGGTTCATTAACTCTTATCGATTATGTCAAAGATCATAGTTATACATATAGGGGATATGGAGCAACCAATTTAGTTATTAAAGCAGAACACAGCAAATTTAAATCAAATGCTTCAAGCGGCGTTAAAGTTTCATTAAATTTAGATGATCTTAATGTTAATAATATAGATGTTACTTTCTTCTCTAGCGGAGCTATTCAAGCTAAAACAGGAGCTTATGAAGAGCAAGGATTTAAGACAATTACTTATGGTAATTTAGATATTTCTAACAACGTAACAATAATTTATTCAATTAGTGGTGATACTAATGTATATACAACTGCTACTGAATTCGAAACATTTGTTAATACATTACCGGTTGGAACATATACAATAACCTATACGATAACATATCAAGGACAACAGGTTAAGAAAAATAGAACTTTAATTTTAAGTTAAAGAATGCTAAAGCATTCTTTTTCTGTTATAATATTTATGGAGGAATTATGGAAAGAAAACATACTCATATAGGAGCATATGGTATTATTACCAATAATAAACAAATAATCTTAATTAAAAAAGCACGAGGGGGCTATACCGGATTATTAGATCTTCCTGGTGGTGGGATTGAGCACACCGAGAAGCCTGAAGAAGCATTAGTTAGAGAAATTATGGAAGAAGTTGGTATTAAAATTAATAATTACCAATTAATTAATGCTTTATCGAATAATATTACTTGGAAAGTAAGAGATGATTTCTATGAAGATCTACATCATCTTGGCATTATTTATCTAATTCATGATGATAATAATCATATTAAAAATGAACCCGATGGAATCGATTCAAATGGGGCGATGTGGTATAACATTGATGAGCTAGATGAGACGACCCTTACGCCATTTGCTAAATATGCCGTAAATTATTTAAAAAACAACAAGTGATTGTTTGACACACGAACTAATTTATGCTATAATTATACGTGCAATGGGGTCGTCTTGGCTTCGACAGAAGTATGCGTCTCTATTTTGCAGGCCGAGTGCCTACGTAAAAGGCAAACCAAAATAACTGGAAACAGAAATAATTTAGCGGTTGCATACGCCTAGTTGGCGGTAACCACTTCTTTACTACTTTGCTTATGAGTGGTAATAGAAGTTAATAAAATAAGCTATAATGTGTTTAATTCCTATAGAACACATCGAATTTGATAGGATAATAAATATTCTTTTTGTTAATTTCTAAAATATTTATGATTTCTAAAAATTAACTAAGCCTGTAGATAAATATTGTACAATTACTCTTGGACAGGGGTTCAACTCCCCTCGACTCCACCATTATGGCTAATAACTAAACAGTTGTTTAGTTTTTTTTATAGTTAAAACTTGACAAACGAATAAAAGTATGCTAATATATTAAGCCGATTCAAGGGGGAATTAATATGTATATTGATTATAGTAAAATCGTAGTGGAAGATTTCACTAAGTATATTGATGCTGAGAAATTAGCAGAATTAAAGGAAATAGCTAGAAAAGAAAAGACTTATTTAACAAATCGTTACAATCCAAATACTTTGAGAGGAATCGTTGATCGTAAGGCATGGGAAATTGTTAGTATCAACGCTAGGCACCAATTAAGAAATGATTTAGAAAAGGCTATAATTGCTAACAATATTGTTTTTGATAATCAAAAATTTGCTAGTATTTTAAATAGTGGTAACTTTGATTTAGAATCATTAGAAACATTTATGAAGATTGTTAGATATGTTAAGACTAGATTAGCTAATGGTGATTTTGATGAGAAAGATCAAAAATACGTTAGAATTGCTGATAGTTTTGCTTTGAAATTAGCAAACCACTTCAAGAAATATATTGGTATCAGTGATCAAAATCTTATTATTAATAAAATTAACGAAGTTATTTCTTACGAACCAGAATTGATTACTAGTAAAAAAAGCGATCATTCTCGTAAATAAGGAGGATAATATGAAAAAAGAAATCTTTGAGGGATTAATCGAAAACGAAAAAGTTGATTTAATATATAGCACTACTCGTTTTGCAGGTGAAAAAATGTATATTAATTATACGATTATTTGTGATATACATAGTGCAACTGAGGACGTAAAACTATTAGAAACAATTGTTGCCACTATGTATGTTATAAAAGAATTATTATCTAAACATAAAATTGCTTTTAGTTATACAGTTAAAACAAGTGAAGAATTTGAAAATGAAATAACTAAAAATTATTCTGGCGTTGTAAAAAGACTAATAGATTCTGAAATACTATATAGTAAAGATAATTATTATGCAGATATTATCGAAGAAACTAAGCAACAATCTAAAAGAGCATAAATTTGCTCTTTTTTTTTACGCTCTTTTTTAGTATAATATATTAAAGAGGAATAATTATGAAACAAAAAAAAGAAGAAAATAAAATTAATGTTCATTTAAGTAAGAAGATGATTATTTTTTATGTTATGATTTCCCTATTCATCATTCTCGCTGTCATAACTAAATTACATATTATTAAACCAATCGATGATGCTGTCGAATCGTTCGCTATCGGTATAAGAAACGAAAAATTAACCAGTATAATGATTTATATTACTAATATTAGTAGAGCTTATTTCTTGATTTCAATCAGTATTATCTTACTTTTCTTATTAAAAAATAAGAAACATGCCCTATTAATCATTATTAATCTAACATGTGTCTTTTTAACTAGTCAAATATTTAAACGTATCATTAGAAGGGCTCGTCCCGACGGTGAAAACTTAATAGGAGCTTTTGGCTATAGTTTTCCATCAGGACATGCAATGGTTAGTCTAGCCTATTTTACTTTCATTTTATATTTAATAAATAAAAAAGTAAAATCTAAAACAAGACGTATTATTTTAACTGTTATTAATTATTTATTAATCTTATCAATTGGTTTTAGTCGTATCTATTTGGGGGTTCACTATACATCTGATGTTATAGCTGGATTTATCCTTTCAGTAGCATATATGATGATTTTCTTAACTATTGTTGATAGACAAGAGGAAAAAGCATGAAAATTATCGGAATAATTGCCGAATATAATCCTTTTCATTTAGGACATTTATATCAGATTAATAAAATAAAAGAATTATATCCCGATTCATTAATAATTGCTATAATCAGTACTAGTTTTACTGAGCGTGGTGAAATATCTTTATTAAACAAATGGGATAAGACAAAAATATGTTTAGAAAGTAATATTGATTTAGTTGTGGAATTACCTACCCTATATGCCACCCAATCAGCGGATATGTTTGCTTATGGAGCTTTAAAAATATTAAATGCTTTACATATTGATACATTAGTGTTTGGGACTGAAAGTGACAATATTGATGAATTAACATTACTAGCCAAAACACAATTAACTAATCAAAAATATGATTCTTTAGTCAAAGAATACTTGGATAAGGGAATTAACTATCCTACGGCAATGAGTAAGGCTCTCGCTGATATAACTAATATCAAGATTGATATGCCAAATGATTTATTAGCGTTATCGTATATTAAGGAAATAATTAAGAATAATTATCCGATTACACCAGTTTCAATTAAAAGAACAAATGATTATCATAGTAAAGAGGTGACATCTGATATCGTTAATGCCAGTTTAATTAGAACTATGTTAAATGAAGGTAAAGATATCTCACAATATGTACCTAAAATAACATTAAAATATATCAATCATAAAGTTACTTTAGATAATGCTTATCATTATTTAATTTATAATATTATGAATAATCAAGAACATTTAAATGAATATTTAACGATTGACGAAGGAATTGAAAATCGTATTTTAAAACAAATTCCTTTATCTAATAATTGGCATGAATTAGTAATGAATATTAAAACCAAAAGATATACTTATAACAAAATTAATCGTATGTTAATTCATCTTCTTTTAAATATTAGAAAAGAAGATAATACCAAAGAAACATATCTTAGAATTCTTGGCTTTAATAAAAATGGTAAAACCTATTTAAAAAGTATTAAATCAACTATTGATGAACCTATCTATACTAACTACAAGCCAAATAAGAATAAAGCGTTTGATCTTGAATATCATGCCACTTTTACTTATTCACTAATCGTTAATGATTTATCATTAACGATAAAAGAATATAAAAACAAGCCAATCATTAAAGATTAGCTTGTTTTATAATTCTTTCTAATATTGTTATATATTCTTCACTTAAAAATGTTTTCGCATATTTAAGCATCTTATTGTTATCTAAATTTAACATATAAGCTAATTTATCTATTTTATTACCGTTACTTGCTGCTTTACTAATATTTATATATGTTAATAATACATTGTTCTCGATATGATTTTGATATCCTTTATTATCATTAAAAAGAAAAATAAAGCGATTAAAACGATTAATACTAATGTTATCATAAATATCGATAATGACCTTCCCTTTTTGTTTGCTAATTCGAAAGATATAATTATAATCATTTAAATTTTTATAACCAAAAATATCATTAATAAAAGATGTCAATAATTTCTTCTTTTGTAATTGCTTAATAAAGCGATATAATGTATCCCCTCTATCCATATTTATCACCTATCATAAAAATAGCATAATAATATTGCTAAGTCAATTTAAATGCCTAAAAAAGGCCAAAACGTTACCTAATTGGTAACATTTTCTTTGAAATTTAGTCAATATATGATATAATAGCAATTCCAGAAAGGAGAATGGTTATGAAAATAGTAACATTAACTAATACTGAGTATCGTAATTACGCCAATATTCATAGTAAAAGAAATTTTGGTCAAACTATTGAATATTCAATGTTAAAATATAATGCGGATAAAAGACGTTACTTTTTAGCATTAGTAGATGATAATGAAAATATTTATGCCGCTACCCTATTACTTGTTCATACCATTCGTCCTAGTATAACGGAGGCAATTGCGCCTAATGGCTATTTGATTGATTATGCTAATTTTGAATTAGTTAGAACTTTTACCGAAGAATTAATCAAGTACCTAAAGAAATTAAAAGTAACCTATTTAGTAACCAATCCGATGTTTAAATATCATGTTTTTGATAAGAAAAATCATTTAATTCAAAATAATGATTCATTATTAGCAAATCTATATCACCTAAACTATAAAAGTTTAGGATATTATTCTGATTTTGAAAGATATGATGTTATGATTGAAAACAATAGTACTATTAATGAATTATATAATAATTTTAACCGTAATACCAAAAGAAATATTAAGGAAGGAATTAAACTAGGTTTAACCCTTCACAAGGGTACAGTTAACGATCTTGAGGAAGCCTATAGTATTGTTAAAAAGAAAACAACTAATAGCCTATCGTTCTATCAAAATCTAATGACTATTTATAACAGTAAAGATAATAAAATGGAAATCTTTTTAGCTAAATTAAGTCCACATAAATATCTAGTAAATATTCAAAAATTATATAATGTTGAAAAAAGAAAGAATGAAAAATTACGCGAAGCATTAGATAAACATTTAGGTAAAATAACTGATAAAGAATTAAATAAGAAAATTAATTCTGATAATACTTTACAGAAATTAAATCAAGAGTTACAAAAGGCTATTAAATTAGATGCCAAATACAAAGATGATATTGTTATAGGTACTAGTATGATAATTAAAAATAATCACGAAATATATTTTTTAATCGATGGTTATAAAGAAGAATTTAGACATATTCATTCAACTCATATTTTAAAATGGGGCATCATTAAAAAATATTATGAATATGGTTATCGAATCTTCAATTTAGGCGAAATCCATAAAGATTATATGGATAAATCAAATAAATATCATGCACAATATCTATATAAGATGGGGTTTGGCGGTAATGTAGTTGAATACTCCCCTAATCTATTACTTATAATCAATAAATCATTATATAACATATATCATAGATTTAATAAAAAATAAAAGAATATTGCATATGCGTAAATATAATTATTATAAATAGTGATGGTAAGTCAAAATTACTGTCACTATTTTTAATAGATTTATCCAATTTTCTATTCTTGTATATATAACAGAATATAATATATATTTTTGCAACAATTTATATAAAAAAACGAATAAAATTATTCGCTTTCTTTGATATATTTTTTAACTTCTTTAATTGTTTCGTCAAAGTTATTTAAATTACTATTAAACCATTTAATATTAAATTGATTATTAAAGAATGTATATTGCCTTTTAGCATATCTTCTAGAATTTCTTTTAATTAACTCAACGGCATCTTCATAAGTGATATGACCATCAAAATATTGGTACAATTCTTTATAACCAATGGCATTTAATAGTGGCTTTGTTCTAACATTTTTATCATAAAATGCTTTTACTTCTTCTAATAAACCGCTATCGATCATTTTACCAACACGATTATTGATGCGATCATACAGTTCACTACGCTTTTCTAATGTTAACCCAATAAATATAGCATCATATAAGAGTTTATTGCCTTGTTTGTTTTCATTAATTGACTTACCGGTTGCATAATAATAATTTAAGGCTCTTACTACTCTTCTTCGGTTATGTTTATCAATCACAATATCTTTATCTAATTTAATTAATTCTTGATATAATTCTTCGGTTGTCTTGTCTTCATATTGATTATTAGTGGCACTAGTTTCATTCAAAGTATAATCATATAACGCACTTTTAATATATAGGCCAGTACCCCCCACAATAATAATATTTTTGCCACGACTAGTGATTTCCTCGATGCATTTACGGCAATCTTTTTGATAATCATAAATCGAATATGCTTCATCAATCTCTTTTATATCAAGCAAATGATGGGGAATATTTTCTTTTTCGGCTTCGGTTACTTTAGCTGATCCAATATCTAGTCCTTTGTATATTTGAGTGGCATCGGCGTTAATAATTTCAGCATTATATATTTTTGCTAATTCAATCGATAATTTAGTTTTACCTACCCCTGTAGGTCCTGTTATTACAATGATCATATTTTACCTTTCTTAAATGCTTCGATGAAACATTTTTTCTAATTCATAAATGCTAAAATGAATAATGGCTGGTCTACCGTGGGGACAATTATAAGGATTTTTACACTTTCTTAAATCATTAATAAGTGATTCCATTGAAGCTTTATCAATGAAAGTATTGGCTTTAATACTCATTTTACAAGCGACCATTTTAGCTAAACTATCTCTAAATTTAGTAATTGAAAAATCTTTACCTTTATTTAAAATCATTTCAATGATCCCTTTGATTATTTCTACTTCTTTGCCTTCAGTAAACCAAGTTGGATGTGATGTAATCCGAATAGCGGATGTTCCAAATTCTTCATAAGTAATATGTAAATCGTCAAAGATATCTAAATTTTCCTTTAATAATAGAATTTCATTTTGAGGGAGTTCAATAACAATGGGTACTAATGGACTAATCGTATCCGTTTTAGGATTACTTAATTCATAACTAACATGTTCATAATTGCATCTTTCTTTCGCAGCATGTTGGTCAATTAAATAAATACCCTCTTCATTTTCACAAAC
This sequence comes from uncultured Eubacteriales bacterium, assembly GCA_900321645.1. Classification (GTDB taxonomy): domain Bacteria; phylum Bacillota_I; class Bacilli_A; order RF39; family UBA660; genus RUG705. The sequence continues at coordinate 11,063 of ONWZ01000079.1, forward strand.
AATATATGTCCCTAGTAATAAAGCAACAGGATATAATTCTGGTAATTTTTTGCCTTCTTCCTGGACAATAGCTTCACTTTCAATCTTATCTTCTTCATATATTTGAGTTTCATCTTGAACATTAAAATTAATTAAATCAGTTAATTTTTCTTTATATTCTTCTCTTTCAATATTTAGAGATAAATTCGTATATTTCGGTAATTCTTCTTCATTAATACTAACATTAGGAATCAACATTTTATCTCTTAATGCCGCATCAATTGTTTCTTTAATCAAGTGATTTAATTCATCAAAATTACTGAAACGAATATCTAGTTTAGAAGGATGAATATTGACATCTAATAAACTAGGGTCTGTTTCAATTAAGATGACACATATTGGATATCTTGAATCTTCTTTATAATTGCTATATGCTTCATTAATTGTTTTATATAGTGTGCTATTTCTAACTACTCTGCCATTAACAATTGTGGTCATATGATTTTTGTTTGATCTTGTTACTTCGGGTAATGAAATATAACCACTGATTTTATAATCATCGTTCTCGTTATTAATTTCAACCATTTTTTTAGCGATATTAATCCCATAGATATTACTGATTACTTTAAGTAAATTACCACTACCATTAGTATTTAATAATTCTTTATCATCATTTATTAATCTAAATCTAATATTTGTATATGATAAAGCAATTTTATTAACATAATCGATAACATTAGCTAGTTCGGCATAACTACTTGATAAATGTTTTAATCTAGCGGGAGTATTATAAAATAAATTGGTTATTTTAAAACTGGTTCCCCTACTACAAGCGATTTGCTCTTCTTTAAGAATTTTACTTCCTTTGATGTGAAGAAACGTCCCGATATCACTATCTTCTGGGCAAGTTTTTACTTCGACTTCAGAAACAGAAGCAATTGATGGCAACGCTTCACCTCTGAAACCTAAAGTGTTGATATTAAATAAATCATCGTCATCATAGATTTTACTGGTAGCGTGTCGTTGAAAGGCTAATTTAGCATCTTCATTATTCATACCACTACCATTATCAGTAATCTTTATTTCTCTCAAGCCAGATTCTTTTAATTCAATTGTAATGTTATTGGCTTTAGCATCGATGGCATTTTCAATTAATTCTTTGACAATTGAAACTACTCTTTCAACTACTTCACCAGCCGCAATTTTATTAGCTAAGTGCTCATCCATTACTCTTATTTTAGTCATCAATATCACACATCTTTCATTTTAATTTTATCATATTTTTATTATGATAGCAATTTAAAAGGACTTATTTTTTAAGTCCTTCTTTGTTATGTTTAACAATAATATTGGTCTTCATTATAAATATTAATACTACAATAAAGAGAATGGCATACATGATAATACCTAAAGTGTTGTCATATAACATATATACGAGTAAAGCACTAGCAAATAAGATATCAATACCATAGATTACTAAAACTGTATTACGATGTGATAAATGCAAATTTAGTAATTGATGATGAAGATGTTCTTTATCTGGCTCATCGATTGGTTTTTTATTAATTATTCTTCTTAAAATAGCAAAAGCCGTATCCATAATCGGAATTGCTAATAAGCAGATGGGAGCTACTAAAGTGGTTAAAGTTACATTCTTAAATCCTAACAAGGCAATAACCGCAATGATATAGCCTAAGAACATACTGCCAGAGTCTCCCATAAAGATTTTGGCTGGATTAAAGTTATGACATAAGAACCCTAGGGTAGCACCTAGCATAATGAAAGTTAACATGGCATCTAAATCAAAGGTATGTAACCAACACATAATAACAATGCCAATTGTTAAAAAATAAATTGATGATAGTCCTGCTGCCAAGCCATCTAAGCCATCAATTAAATTAATACAGTTAATTATACCAACAATAAATAGAACCGTAATTGGATAACTTAAAAAGCCAAAATTAATATAAAAGCCAAATGCTTCAACATCTCTTAGTAAAATACCACCATAAAAAGCAACGACACAAGCAGCAATGACTTGAAATAAGAATTTTACTTTAGCTGGAATTGGTTTAATGTCATCAACCATCCCAGTTATAATTATGATAAAACTACCAATTAGAATGGCATTCATTCGAATAGACATGCTGCCAAATAAGATATAGCCAAGTAAGAAGCCCATATAAATACCTAAGCCGCCTAATCTTGGCATTGGATGAGTATGAACTTTTCTTCCGTTAGGAATATCCATTGCTCCAACGTGTGAAGCTATTTTTTGAATAAATGGAATAATTGCTAGTACAAATAAAAATGGAATAGCAATCATATAAATTATTTCTTTTGTATACATATTCTACACCTACTCTGCCTTTAAGATATCGATATCATCGACAAGCCAAACCCCTTCTTCCATTACTACTTTGATAGTGGCTAAAGTATTCTTATTATTACTTGTCCATCTTTCATAAATAATGGCATCTATTTTATTATCTTTAGCATCTATTATATAAATATTTGTTTCATCACCGCGGAAATAATATGTTTGATAATTGACTAAATTACCAATCAAATAATATCCATCATCAGTATAGGCAAAATAATTATTTAAATTAGTAAGATAATCATTAAGTCCATTTGCTGTAAACAAGTTTGTAGTAACATCATCAAAATTAGTTATTTTTTTATAGACATTATCACCAATCGTAATGGTATTTTCCTGATCAACTACATATTTATTATTGACAACATCATAGAGCATTCTTACTTCATCATATAAATTTTTAACGATGTCTTTTTCTTCTTCATAACTTAACTCTTCGGTTATTTCAGTTTCTTCTTTCTGAGGAACCTCTTTTGTTAATTTTCTACGATCTAGGCAATATGTCGCAACTAGATAGAAAATTAAAAATATTCCCAATAGGATTAAAATTCCTATCGCATTCATATTCTTTTTCATTACATCACACTCTTAAGTTAATTATACGATATATTAATAATTATTTCAAGAAAAAATAACCATTCGGTTATTTAGTGTTTTGGTTTAAAAAAGACTGCTAATAAGAAGGCCATAATGACGGCCGTACTGATACCCGCTGATGTTAAATTAAAGATACCTAAGGCAATACCTATGATACCACTGTTTTGGGTAGCATCCATTGCTCCATGAATTAATAAATGACCAAAGGAAGTAATAGGAATAATAGCTCCCGCTCCAGCATATAAAACAATTTTATCATAGATTCCAAAAATGTCTAAAAAAGCTCCAATAACCACAAATAAACTAGTAACATGACCGGGTGTTAATTTCGTATTGTCAAGTATTAATTCGCTTATCATACAAACAAAACCGCAAAATAAGAAAGCATAAAGATATGTATTCATTATGATATTACCTCCAAACTAATGGCATGTGCAATTGAAGGAATACTATCTTTTTGAAAGACTCTTGTAGGACTAAAGATGGCACCGGTAGGAACAATTAAGATTCTTTTAAATTTGCCATTTTGCATTTCTTTTAAGATATAAGAAGATAATGTTAAGGCACTACTAGCAGGTCCAGATGCACCAGCATAAACATTTTGTTTTTTTATATCATATAATAGTAATCCACAATCATCATAATTCTTAGAAAGATCAATATTTTTTTCTTTTAAATAATCAATTAATATTTCTTTTCCATATATTCCTAAATCACCTGTCAATATTAAATCATAATAATCTGGTTTTATTTTAAGATCTCTTAAATGTCTTTCAATGGTATCAGCGGCTGCAATGGCCATTACGGCTCCCATATTATTAACATCAGTTATCCCCTTATCTTGGGTAATACCAATCGTTGCACTTGTTACTTTAATATTAGCTTTTTGATTAGTTAATAAAATACTACCGGCTCCCGTAGCAGTAAAGGTTGCTGTTTTCTTTTTGGGGGCACCATACTCCGTAGGATTCCGGAATTGTCTTTCACTAACCATATTGTGACTACTGGTTGCAACAATGATGTTTTTGGCTCTTTTACCTTCGATTAAATTGGCTCCTAAAGCTAGACCTTCTCCAAATGTAGCACAGGCGCTAAAGATACCGATATATGGAATATTAAAGTCTCTCGTGGCATAATCAGATGCGGCAATTTGATTTTGTAAATCACCTGATATGATGTAATCAATATCACTATCGATCAGTTTTGTTTTACTAATCAGTTTAGCAATACTGTTGCTTAACATTTTTTCTTCAGCTTTTTCGAAAGTACTACAACCATAATATAAGTCTTTATCATAAATAAAATCAAAATAATCTTTTAATGGACCATTTTTTTCATAGACACCTGCAATGGTATAACTGTCTTTAATGTAGACATTATTAAATTTTTGTGTCATATTATCCTCCCATAATTATTAATCTCAAAATGCCAAATAAATATGTCGCTACAATACCATATAAAATGACGCTACCTGCCAGTTTAAAGATATTGGCACCAATACCTAAGACTAATCCCTCTTTACGATATTCTAACGCTGCTGAGGTCATCGAATGAGCAAAACCAGTAATAGGTATAATTAAAGCACTTCTTAATTTGCTAACACATACATCAAAGATTCCTAAAGCTGTTAGGATGGAAGAAATAATTATTAACGTTATTATAACAATTACGCCAGCATCTTTTCTTGATAATGAAAACCAAAGCATATATCCCTCTAATAATAATTCTGATACGGCACCAAAAAGACCTCCATAGATAAATGTCATTAAAGCATTTTTAATAACATTTTCTTTGGGGGTATGTTTCATAACTATTTTGTTATATTTATCTTGCATATTATCACCAATATTATTTTTGGCTAATTATTATAAATTATGTATCTATTTTTAAAATAGCTGAAACATTAATAATTGCTAATAAAGCAATAAAATAATCCGTTAAATTCCATAATATATTGGCTTTAATATAAGATGATATAATGATTGTCACTAAAAAAATAAACATATATAATAATTTTATTTTTTTATGATTATTTAGAAATATTAGGTTACTTTCACCAAAATAATAACTAGCGACGATCGTTGAAAAAGCAAATAAAGTGGTAATTATCGATAGGAAGATAATCCCTCTACTTCCAAAATGATAATTAAAAGCATAGATAACTAAATCAATACCACTTGTTACTTGATAATTAATTAACTCATAATCACTTGTTACAATCAATATAAAGGTTGTTAAACAAACAATAAAGATCGTTACATAGATGCCAAATACTTCCAGCATTCCTTGTTTGTGAGGATTATTATCACAAATACTAGCAGAAATAGCACTTGTCCCAATCGATGATTCAGTTATGAAAATAGCTCGTTGCATTCCAATTAGAAAGACTGGAATGATACTTCTTATATTAAAAGCACTTTTTAATACTTGCATAATTATTCCTGAAATCATATTAATATTAGCAATAAAAATATATATACCTAATATAAGGTAAAAAATAAGCATAATTGGAACAATTATGGTATTTATAGTACTAATTCCTTTAATGTCTTTAATAATAATTATAAAAGTTATTATAAATAAAAAGATACTGGTATATATTGAATTAATATTAAAATGGTTAAAAGTATTAATAATCGTATTAGTTTGAATAGAAAGGAAAAGAATACTATAAGTAATAATAATTAAAATGCTATAAAGATAACTCAGTTTTTTATTATTTAAACATTTTTTAATATAATAACTTGGTCCTCCTAGATAATTATCTTTATTTTTTATGCGATATTTAATTCCTAATTTACATTCAACGTAAGTATTAATTGAGATAATTAAACTAATTAAACATATCCAAAAGATCGTTCCTATTCCGCCATAGTAAATAGCTAAAGCTATTCCTGATAATGATCCAACCCCTATTTTAGCAGCTAGTGATATACATAAACTAGATATTGGACTGACATTGTTATTACTTTTAGATTTAATGGCTTTTTTTATCTCTTCAATATTTAATTGGATAAATTTATATTTAATTGAATATTTTATACCTGAATAAATGATTAAAACACTGGCAATATACCAAATAATCGATAAGGATAATTTCATATTAAAATATATTCTAATTAGGTATTAATAATGCTTTTTTTAAATGTTTCGCATATCATATAATGAATATTAATAAAGGGGTGGATTATATGTGCAATAATAATGAAAATAATGCATGTGACAATTGCATTCAAGATATTCTTAAGGTAATTTTATTGCTTCAACAAAGGGCATGTCCTAATGATACTTGCTTAGAAACTTGCGATCGTGGATTTTTAGGACAAAATAGCTTAACACTATTCAATACGAGACCAGTCGTTCTTTATATGTGCGGATCAAATGGAACGCCACTTACAATGCCTATCAGTAGAGATTCAGCTGAAACAGGAACTTCGAGTGTTTTCAGATTAGAAAAATTAGATAGCTGCTGTGCAACATTTAGAGTGCTTGAACCAAATCCTGATACAACAAGTACTGTTCCTTATCTTTCAACTGATTCTTTCTTTACAATTAATCTTGACTGTGTTTGTATTTTAAGATGTCTTAACGATACTTTTGTTGATACGCAATAATAAAAACTATCCAATGGATAGTTTTTTATTTATGTTTATTTTTACCTTTTTTTAACATCATAATGCTCATCGTTATTAATAAAATACCAACTAATAGCAAACTCATTACCAAGTATTTATAATATGTATCTTTATTGCTTTTATACATATCAAGAACTGCTAAATTATATCTTTGAACCGTCTTCTCTAGGGAATCATATTGATATAAGTTTTCCTTTCCGGTTTCTACGTTAATCGCATAGAATAAATAGAATTGATTACCTGTTATATCATTATTATCTAAGGCATAAGTATTTTTAATCAAGTCAGTTTTGACTTCTTGATAACTAGTTATTTTGGCTTTATCATAATTAAAACTTGTTTTCTTTAATTTAGCTACTTCTTTATCTAATATTTGAAGTGTCGTACCATTAAATGTATATTCATTATATGGAGTATATTTATTATTTTTGTAAATATAATATGCAATATTACCACTACTATCTTTTAGACCTACGAGATCATATTTTAATTTTTCATTGTAGTATCCTTCAATTATATTATTTTGAATAGTAATATCTTTTTCAATGTTATATTCACTGATCTCTGGCAAATCTTTGCGCTTTCTAATGACATTGTATTTTTCATTACCAATTGTTACTTCGATTGGTTTTAAATCTTCTAAAGTAGCTTTGATGGTATAGGTTCTTTTACTGCCATTTTCAGCAGTTACGACTAGTTCAAAAGTATTTAAGCCAATACTTACTTCGTGTTCACCAGTCCCAGTAACTTTAGCATTAGAATCAGCTAATTGGGCATTAATTTTAATCTTCTCAGTTTCAGCAGGAATGGTTAGGGTATACTCTAACTTTTCTTTATCAAAATCTTCATTTAATTTAAGGTTATCAATTGTGATACTTGATAGAAAATTATTTGATGACTTGGTTTTGGTTTGAGTGCTTCCACCACCACTATTATTACTTGGTGGTGTTTGTTTAGCATTTACGGTAATTGTTACACTGCGTGGACTTAGTGATACTTCTTCGGCATTGGCATCACTGATACCATCCGTTGGACTTACGGTAATAACGGCAGTACCAGCACTTTTGGCCGTGATGGTTACCCAACCAACATTATTCTCAATCCATACGTTATTAGTTGAAATACTAGCTACTCCACTATTTGATGTACTAATATTAAATCTTCCAGTTAAGCCTGAAGACGTGCCATCAATTTTTAATGAGATGGTATTTCCGGCAGTGACGGTATTACTAGTTACTGAGATACTAAAATCAGCGGCTAAAACGTTGTTTATAAACGTTATGAAGACAAATAGTCCAATACTTAAATATTTAATTCCTTTTTTCATGTTACCTCCCTATTGTGTTATTTTTTTTACATCCATAATATGATTCTTAATGGCGACATAATCGGTAGCTAATACTTTGTTATCACGATTGACATCGGCACATAATTTTTCAAAATCATTTAATTTTTTTACATCCATGATGTGATTTTTAATTAAAACATAATCGGTAGCAGCTATTTTACCATCACCATTAACATCACCATAGATAATTAAAGTATATGTTTTTTCTTCTCGATCAGTCTTAATTTTTAATTTATCACCACTAGCTACAATACCACTTGTTTTATTATTATTATTTTTATCAGTATATGTTACAATTGCTTTACTTTCTTTATCCGTAATGCTCTTAATAATAGTGCTTACATTAGTATTTATTTCATATCCGTAGAAATATGTACCATCATTCTTGATATTTAATAATCTTAAAATTTCACTAATATCTAAAGCAGGTGTATCATCATTTGATGTTTCTGGTTGCTTTTTAGTAATGTTTATTTTATAGGTGCGTTTATCACCATTGCCAGCCGTTACGACGATATTGATTGTTTGTTTTTCATTTGGAATAGAAACACTACCGGTTCCTTCGATATTGGCTGCGCCATTAATTTTAGTTGCATCTATTTCGATCGAATTAGTTGTTGCATCTAAAACTAAATCAAATGTCGTATTAGTTGTTGGTTCTTCAAACAGATATGAGCCATTAACCGATAAGCTTGATAAGTAATTATTGGGATTCTTACTACTTGGCAAAGAGGTTTTATCTGGCATGTTTTTATATACCGGAATTGAGAAAGCAAAACTATTACCTAAGGCTCCTCTATTATTATAGCTATTATAAGTTTTAATAGCTTCATAATATGGAGCTTCAATATTCTGCATGTACTGATGTCTACCTGGTTTTGGAACTATCAAATCCCATTTCTGCAAATACAAGGTATCTTGTCCCACATTAATATAATCTTTAGCTAGAAATTCAGCTCCACCCAAAATAGCTTTATACGGACTATTCCAGCCTTTTTCTTTAGCATATTTTAGCCCATTCGTAATAATCTGACTTTGACTACCAGTTGCTTTGATATTGTAGAAATTATAATATCCTTCATAACCACTAACAGTACCAGAAACAATGGTACTACCATTGGCTCCAACTTCTTGGATAACACGCGATACTAGTAAATATGGACTAACATTATATTCACTAGCAGCATCCATAAATGCATCAACATATGTTTTGGTTTGTTCACTATTGGCATATCCAGTCATAAAGGTGTTTTTAAGAATAGCTTCCACCCCTTCCCTAGTTTGATAACTAGCATTATATGACAATGTTTCAAACATAAATATTTGTTTTTCAGTTATGAAGTTTCTTGGATCCATATAGTATGCAATAACATCTTTTCTTGGAGCATACCAATTACTTCCGCCACCATCAAAATTATGATAGAAGGTATCAGTTAAATAATTATATGACCAACTTTCAGTTGATTTATAACCATCAATATATCTTCCAGTATCTTCGATTAAACTCCATCCTTTTCCTAAATCAGTATATTCAAGATTATTCATATAAGTAAAATCTAAATCAGTACTAAAAACTTTGAATTGCCATGTTGGATGAGCATTATGTAATTTTATTAAATTTGGTATATAACTATCAGGGAATCCTAATTCTTTTAAGTATGCCGTATAATCTTCATAATCTGCTGGATCAATTTCTTTGATGGTTTTAATCGAAGCAAACTCACTACAAATATAACCGGTTGTACCATTATAGCTAGCTTTATACCAAACAGCATCACAGCCATTACCACTGGCAATGTTATCATCGATTAAGTCAAGTTCGGCCCCTGTATTAAATTCACGAATGATATTATTAGCATAAATTGTGGCACTACTTCTAAATCTAACACTATCTCCTTCGATAACTACGACCTTCGTATCAGCAGATACATTCAATGTAAAAACAAGAAAAGTCATAACAAAAACGACTAAATATGATATTTTTTTCATCTTATGCACCTACTTTCTAACTATATTATAACATTAAGTAGTTATATTTCTATTAAATTTAAGGCTACTTTACACTAAAAAACCATACATAATGTATGGTTAACGATTCATATCTAGTAAGAAAATAGCTAATTCATCAATATTACTATTTCCTAATTTATTATTTTTATCAATTTCGGCTAATCTATTTATGTAGTGACATAAATCTTTTTCAGTATAATTATATAATCTTTCTAGCATTTTTTTGACATAGAATACTTTTTTTCCAATTACTTTAGCAATATCATAATTATTTTTACTATTATTAGCTAATCTTTTAATAATCAAGGCTTGTCTAAAGACATTACTAAGTGATACCAACAAATAATCAGGGGAAATATTTTCTAGTTTGAAATTATTGTACATTTTTGTTATAGTATCCTGATTATTTTCTAATACTGCATTCGTAAATTCATAGATAACATTATCGATGTTATCAGTAATTAACAAATCAATATCTTCTTTAGTAATAGTTTTATCTTCTTCTTTATAGATAAATAACTTATTTAGTTCTAAATTAATATTATTTATATCATTACCTATCTTACTATATAAGTAGTCAAGATTAAACTTATCTATCTTATAGTTATTATCTTTAATTATATTATTTATATATATTAATATTTTATCTTGATTATCGCTTTTGGTAGTATCAATAATCTTGAAATTATCTTTAAATACTTTATAATTCTTTAATCTAGCATCAACTTTGGGAGCTAATAAAATAATATACGCATCTCGATTAATATTACCAACATATTTAGTTAAATATTCATAATCAGATTCATTAATTTTAGCAATATCTAGATTATTACCAAGAATAACTTTGGTATTAGAAAATAAGCTCATCATCGATGCTTCGTCTAAGATATCAGCAATTGACGATGTGCTTAAATCATAAGTAATTTTATTATCTTCTTCATAAGTAATTTTATTTAATATTTCGGCTAGATAAAAATCAATTTGCTCACTATCTTCACCGATAATTAAATATAAGTTATTCATTATATTCTCCCTCTATACAACTATAACCCTCTTTTTTCATATATCTTTTTATTTCATCATATTGATAAATAATTAATTTGTTATCATAAATTAATTTTAATGTTAAAGTATCATCATCATATTTATATGTACCAGTATCATCGAAATTGACACTTTCTTTATTGTTATCTTTAAAATCGTGATATGTCTCTTCATCTTTAAAGGTGTAAGTATCTATTTTATTCATCGTATCTAATTCATCATTACGATCAAATTTGATGGTTACCTCACTTTGATATGGTAAATCAATTTTCTTATCATATCCTTCCATCGTACAATCTAATTTCTTTAATTTAACTTCCAATATATCAGGATTATAATGCAAATAGATAATTCCTCCTAAAAATAATAAACAAATAACTAATAATATATATAAGAAAACTGGCTTTTTAGTAGTTACTTCTTCTTCGACAATAACTGTTTCCTTAGGAATTGACATATTATCTAATTCAATTAAGCGATTAAAATCAACTTCCGTACTGGATACTAACTCTATTTTATTAATATTACCTAAATCTAGAATTTCATATTCGCTTGGATTGACACAATTATTTAAATAATCATTGACGAATTTTTCAATATATTGTTTTTCATCTTCACGAATACCAAATGTAACAATTGAATTCTCTTTCAAGTGAATACTGGCATAATATAGTTTATTCTTTCCATATTCTTCGGTAAAGGTAAAGATGGCATACTTATTCATATATTTTTTATGGGTAAAAGCCGCAAATAATGATACTAAACGCTCATCCGCATTTCCATATAAGTCATTATTAGATATTTTTAATATTCTTCCGTTCATATTATCAATCCCATCTATCTTTTATATATTAATTATATAATAGATAATCTTTTTATTCAATATTTTTTAAGTATTCTTTAAAGTTTATAGCAATGTTTTCGGGCATTAATTCTTTTAATTCTTCCAAACTAGCATTTTGCATATTAGTTATTGTTTTGTATTTTTTTAAGATGGCTTTTTTCCTTACTTCGCCAATGCCTTCAATATTATCTAAGATGCTAGATAAAGCTCCTTTACTACGAATATCTTTATGATAAGTAATCGTATAACGATGAACCTCATCTTGCATTTTTGTAAGTAGCAAGAATAAGTAACTATCTTTTTTAATTGGAATTTCAGTTAGTGGATATCTACCTAGAAGCATACTTGTGGCGTGCTTGTCATCTTTTTTTAGACCTGCTACTGGGATATTTAGATTTAGACTATTGATAACATCTCTAGCTACATTTACTTGGCCTACTCCCCCATCGACAAGAATTAGATCAGGTTTTTCTAAATTATCTTTTAAGACTTTAAAATATCTACGATAAATAACTTCTCGCATCGTACCATAATCATCATTTTGATCGTTCGTAATTTTATATTTACGATATAGATGAGGGGCCTTCTTTCCATCAATAAAGGTAACCATTCCAGAAACATTGAAAGCACCAAAAATATGCGCATTATCAAACATTTCAATATGATTACATTTTTGAATATTTAATAGATTAGCTAATTCAATTAAACTATCATTTAAAGCTTTTTCATCCTTCTTAATTAATGATATTTGTTCATTATAATAGTTTTTTGCATTA
>ONWZ01000143.1 GCA_900321645.1 uncultured Eubacteriales bacterium
CGACTAATCAAAAATGATGAATAATGTCCAATATGCATTGAGTCTGCTGTTGGATCTGTTCCAATATAGAAAGTTAAACTTTCATTGTTTAATTTATCAATTAATGCTTCATCACTAATATCTTGTATTAATCCTCTCCATTTTAAATCTTCATAACATGTCATTTTTATCTACCTCTTCCTTCCCTTTTAATTTCTTTTTGATATCTAATGCTGATAAAATCTCGACTTAACACTTCAGAATAATAAATATTATATCCTTCATTAACCATCTCAACAAACTTATCAAAAGTAACCATTATTGAGCCACCCTCGGCCAAATCATAATGTTCTTTTTTCCCACTCGTATGCCTTCTTACATACTCAATAATTTCATCAAGTGAAAGATTATCCGTCATCTCTTCATTGCTTTCTTCAGATGTTATAGTCTTCTTTTTTCCCCCCATATTAATAATTAATCTTGGTTTAGAACTTTCCTCTTTATCTAATTGTATTTTTTTTCTTTCTTCAGCCATTTTCATTAAATTTTTTGATAATTTAAGAGCCATAATATTATTCCCTCTTTCTAAAGAAAAAGATGATACCACAAAGGAGTCAATTGCTGACGGTACCATCCTTCTATTTACTCTTTTGATAACGGTATCCACCGCTTAGCTAAAAATATGTATTTCATTATTACTAATATATAGTTTCGCACCCAACAACTACTCTCTTAAATATTATATAATAACTACTTCTTTATTTTTAATACTAATTATACATAACAAAATAATTATATCATTATTTTCTTTAATTATCAATTAATTTTTCGTTTTTTTCTTTCTCTATTTCTTTTACTGATTTACCAGGTGTCGGTAAGTCTTCAGGCATCGTCCCACCAAGTTTCTTTATGGCTTCACGAATGGTCTTACCAACTATATAATGCGTATCACTTGCCATACTTTCATCCTTTTCTTTTTGCCTCTTTAACAGTTCTTCGGTTTGAGTAATTCTAAAAACATTAGCGCCAAGTTCAGCACTACCCATATTATCCAAAATATCTTCACGATATCTTAGGCCTTTTCTTTTAGCAATATCATCAGCAGTTTCACCATTATACAGTCCCCTATATCCAGCATTTGTAAATCGATCAAAATCTTTAACTCCTTTATCTTTGGCTACTCCATATAATATATGATTGCCATCTTTTGTTTGACGTCTTCGATATAATCTTTTCTCATCTTCGCTAAGTCTATTAAATTCTATCTCGGTAAGTTCCATTTTTCTAGTTTGCACTGCAAAATAAGTTTGACCTAAGGCCACTGCTTCATATTTGGGATTGGCATTTTGAACTATTAAATAGCAGGCATATCTACTTAATTTATAATCAATTATGGTTTTGTTAGTTACTCCTGCTTTTACGATTTTGGGGTTTACCCCAAAATGGCGATTAATACTATTATTACTATTAGAACAAGCAATTTGAGCTTTTTCTATAACTCCAGAAAATAGTCTCCATTCTTTATAACCAAGAACCATTTGCAATTCCCTCGCATACCAGTATTCATTCCCAAATTCATCAACATGCCTAATTTCGTCAAATACTTTTTCTCTAAATTCTAATTCATTACTCATATTTACCTCCTCAATAATAATATTGTTAAAAAATATTGTTTTTACTTTTTATGTATATTTTTTTATCAAACTTAAATCAAATATTACCAACAATAATACTTATAGATAACAAAAAAATAAGGAATTATTCCTTATTTTCAATATTGTTAATTATTTCTTTTATTTTTCTAAAACGATGATTAAGTCCCGATTTAGTAATCTTATTTCCTGTTTCATTACTAATTATTTCACTTAATTCTCCCAGACTAGCTTCCGGATATTTTAGCCGATATTCCATAACTACTTTAATCTTATCATCGACTAAATCATCGATATCATATTCATATAATTTCTTAATATCTCTTATTTGACTGCTAGCAGTTAAGAAGATTTTATCCATATTGGCTTGTTCACAATTATTAAGTCTATTCGTCATATTTTTGTGATCACGATAGATTCTGATGTCTTCAAAATACATAACTCCATTATATGCTTTAATGATTCTTAAGAAGTCACTAATCTTTTCTGCTTCCTTAACATAGACCATATATTTCTTTTCTCTTTTGATAATCTTACTGTTAAGGCCATTCTCGTTAAGCAAATTACTGATAAATTCGGCATATTCATTATCATCTACCAAGAACTCTAAATGATATTTACTTGTTTTTGGATCATTGACACTAGCCGTAACCAAGAATAAGCCTCTTAAATATGCTCTCACTAAATCCTCATCACTATAGATGTAATCATGGGGAATATTTAAGTACTTACCATTTTTAACAATTGATAAATCATCGAGAATTTCATTAACGTGATGCTTAATTGTTAAAATGTAACTAAGACCATTACTAAAGTATTTCTTTCTTACAGTAATAATGGGGGTAATTTCATAAACATTTTTAAATAACTTAAAGATTCTTCTAGCAACACCATTATTTTCTACATAAATAGTTATGTTTTTATCGATAATGGCACTATTTCTAACAATCGCTGATAATTCAGAAATTAATTCTTCTCTCGAAGCATCAATTCTTGTTACTTCATCCTTTATAACCGTTGAAAAACTCATAACTATTTCTCCTTAGTTAAATAAGTAAATACCTCTAATGCCGTTTTAATATAATCATGTCTTGCTTGATTATTAACTATTTTAAGTAAATCAGCCGGAATAAGTTCAACTCCCATTTTCTTAACTTCATCTTTATCTAACATAATTTGAGCTGCTTTTTCACTTTTATATAATTCAAGGATTTCATCTGGTACTTTCTTTTTATTAGCAAGAACAACATCAATAAAGTTTCTACCAACATATTTATTAATCTGTTTAACACAATCAGATACATTATAATCATCAGTTTCTCCATGTTCTGACATTATATTACAAATATACATTTTTTTAGCCTTCGTATTCATTAATGCCTTTTTCATTTCTCTAGGTAATAAATTAGGAATAACACTCGTATATAAACTACCAATACCAACGATAATTAAATCAGCATTTTGAACAGCCTCTAATACTTCTGGTGTTACTCTTACTCTATTTTTATATTCAATCTTTTTAATATGCTTGCCAGCTTTAGTGATTTTACTTTCACCCTCAATTGTTTTACCATCGGTTGTATGAGCAACAAGAATTGCTTTATCTTCCGTTATTGGTAATACCTTACCTTTAATATTAAAGATTTTTGATAACGCTTCCAAAGATTCTGTTAAACTACCAGTAATATTATACATCGCTGTTAACATTAAATTACCAAAAGCATGCTTGTCTAAATCGCTA
>ONWZ01000083.1 GCA_900321645.1 uncultured Eubacteriales bacterium
ATTGTGTACTGATATTCCTGATTCACTATCTACACATGTTAAAATAACAGTAGATGTTTCATTATTAGCAATCTTAACAGGTGTAAACGCTCACCAATTACAACTTGGTTTAGTTGTGTCTATTTCACTTACAGTTACAGTTTTACTCTTTACTCTATTATTTTCATCTTTAAACCAAATATAGTATGTTCCAGTATCTGATACAGTTGTATTTAAATTATATACTTTGGCTTGATTAGTTGCCGGCGTTATCTCTGTCCAATTAGATGGTTCACTATTCGTAGTCGTTATAGCATAATGTGTTACTTTAGCTTTACTATCGACGACTGTTGCACTAATTTGTTGATAGTTAGCATTTGTATTAGTTATCTCATATCTATCTTCTGATCATTCAACTTGATTAATTTCGGTCCAGATATTCGTATCTAAGGTTTCTCCTGATAAACTATCGGATGGATTTTCAGAAGCATCTAACCAGATCCAGATTGTATAGAATGTCTCAGTGGTATTCACTGTTAGATCAGGCACTAATGTTAAGGTATCACCATTATTAGTTCCAATAAAGTTACCTTTAGCTAAAACACTGCCAACATTTGAAGTGGTACCTTCCGTAACGACCCATTTTAAAGCACTACTTACTTTCATATTTGAACCAATTTGATTGATATCCATATGAATAGTTGCTAGTAAATTCACATTGGTTGTTTTATAGATTGAGATTGTTGAGTGAATACTTCCAGTAAGATAATTATTGCTTGCATTAAGTTCACCAGTAAAATTTGACTCACCCTCGTTATAAATTACATAGTTTTTTAAATTGCTTGCTGTATTAAAAACCACATTTTTATTAATATTACTAGACCATGACCAAAAAGCATAACTTGCTCCAGTTATGATTAATCCCGCAACAAAAACGACAATTGTCATAAGCACAATTTTTTTCTTTTCCATTTTGGTCACCATTTAAATAGAATCATCCAATTCTATTCTTATATATAGTATAGCAAAATATCGCTTTTTTAGCAACATTATAAACAAAAAAATAGATTAAATTAATCTATTTTTTATGTCCTACTTTTATGTTCTACACTATCAAGTTTTAATGTGCCATTTTTTCTATAATAAATAAAACGATAATACGTTGTATTTATCATCAAATTAGGTAATTTTGAAACATCACCATCATATTTGCCTAATTCATTATCGTGATAGTCATACAATATGCCATCTTTTAAATAGCCAACATTAACATCCATTGATAACCTATCTTTTTTATTATCAGAATAACCATACAAATGAAGTACATAAGTGTTATCACTCGTACATTTTCTAACTTTTCTAGTAATTGTTCTTCCATCTAACTGGTATTCATAGTTACCATAATTATATGTTTTTATCTTATCAAATAGTTTAATATCATCATTAAATAATCTCTTCTTAGCATCATTGATTAGTGCAATATCAAACTTGTCTTTTAATTTTTCTTCTTTATCTAAATTACTAAACATATAATTTAAAAGATCTTTTTCATCAATTTCGCTAACTTTTTTAGGACCAGCATCTAAACCAATATCTAAGTGAAAATCACCAGAGCAAGAAACATCAACCAAATTCGAATACAGTTCTCTCACTTCAGCTGGATAAAAATTATAGATATCATTTAGTGCAAATTTATCTTTTTTGGTAGTAATAAATAATGTTACCCCAATCAGCATAACTATTCCGATTATTATAAATAAAACTTTTTTATTTGTAAACAAAGCCTTTTTCATATCATCACCTATAATAATTGTATCATAACACAAGCAAAATTAAAAGAATGAATTAGATACTTCATTCTAATAATTTTTCAAATTAAGTTTTACTTTATATGTATCATCGTAATAATCTGTATACAATAAATAAATATTTTTATTGCTTAATTTTCCAACCTCATACACAAGTATATATTTTTTTTCGTCATTTATAACAAACTGTTTTTTGTAACAATTACCCAAATTATTAAAGTAATAACATTTATTTTTATCAGCAGCATATTTATTCTTACCATCAATTAAAACTAAATCACCAATATTAAATTGTTCTTTAATACCATATTTATGAATATTAAAATCAATAATAACATATTCCGTATTATTAAAAGTAGTTAAATAACTATTTTCAATTTTCAAAATATTGCGATTACCAAAATATTCATTTTCATTATATACTTTTAGTTTTACACTCAAATAATTATATCCTTTATAGCCAATTATTCCTAAAACAACTACTAAAATAATAATTATATATACTTTAAATTCTTTAAAGAAATATCCAAACTCTCTTCTACCTTTGTGGGCTAAACGCATCACATTTGTCGTATCAATTTGCGTGTTTACTTCAACTTCTTCGCTATCAGCTGCTTCCGCATTTAATTCTTGAACATCGCGATTAAAATCAAACTTTTTAATATCAAAGCCAAGTCCTCTAATTAGCATCACAAAAACTGTATAGTATTGTAGCAATAAAACAATTGTCAATATATCGCGATATAATCTAATTGTTTTTTGTTCAACTACTACATTATTGAAGGTTCCCATATAAGAAAACAATAATATTACAAAAATACTTATTATGACATATGTAATAATTGTGAATTTATATAATGTCCTGGGTTTGTCTTTATATTTTAATAGCCAGCTAATTAAAAAGCATAAAATTAGCGCTATTATAATATATATAAATATACCATAATTAATATGTAGCGCTGCCTCATATCTATTTGTTGTATCGACAATAACGCGCTTCAAATACTTATATACATCTCTATTTTGAAAAGCTACTCTAGCTAAAATAGCCGTAATTATCAAATGAATTAATCTAAAATGTTTTATCAAAAAGGCATACGGTTTTTTAAGTACCATCGCTATCACCTATTATAATAATATCATTATTTTTAAAATTTAACAATATTATTTGTGTTTATATACAATTAACTGTTCTGGTTGTAAATATACATTTTTATTTTCTTCAATCAAATCCATCACATCAACATTAAGCCCCTTGGCAACTCCATTTAAAGTATCTCCAATCGTTGTAAAATATAGTATTGATCCAGCCTTAGGAACTAATAATACTTGATTGGGATATATATAATCACTTTCATTAAGCCCATTAAGTTGCGCTAGCAAAGATGGATTAAGCTTATATTGATTAGCAATTTTATATAATGTATCACCTTGCTTTATAACATAATAATTAAAATAATCACTATTAATGATAGGAATAATTAGTTTTAATCCTGGTACTAATTCCAAATTATAGCCATTAAATTGTTCAATTATTTCTTTAGTTATCCCGAATTTATTAGCAATACTATCTAAGGTATCTTCATTGGTAACTACATATGTATTATACATTTTATACCTCCCAATATAAGATATTCAAAAATCAATAATTTGTCATAAAAAAATCAAGAATATTATTCTTGATTTTTCTTCTTTTGAGTTAAACCATATTTCTTTTTCTGCTCGATCATTACTTCCGTAACATTAGTTTCAATTTCAGAAAGTGCTCTAGGATCAATATTTGTAATTGTAATAACTTCCTTTATCGTATCAATAACAATGCTTCCAAAAATTAAACCTTTGCGCACACCTAAATCGTTATACATATCTGGTGTAACTGAAGTAAAGAAATAGCCAAAAAACACTCTTTTGGTTGCTACCATAATACGTTTATCAGTTAAAGCTACAACATAAGTATTAAATATTTCGGTCATTGTATCATTTTTTTGACCAGCAAAAATATATAATATTTTTTCTCCTGGATTTAAATGTTTATCAATAATCTTACAATGTTGCTTTACTCTCCAAGCTATCGTCCAAGGATATTTTTTTAAAAATTGTTTTACACGTTCATAAGTACTCATAATTACTCTCCAACAACTACTCTATCTTTAAAGAATGTTTCAATTGATTCTTTACCAACATAACCACTTATAGAATCGACAATTCTATCTCCTAGCATAAATAATGTTGTTGGTGTTCCCCATTGATTCTTCTTTAAATATTTATTTTTAGTTGATAATTCATTTAATTCTTCTTGGGTTAAATTATCAGTATTAATATATGTCACAGCAATTTTTTGTTCTTTTGCCACTTCTTCCATAATTGGCATATATTGTTGGCAATAACCACAAGTTGTTCTTTCAATAACAACTACAAAAGCATCGCCATTTTTTACCATATCATCATATTCACTATATGTTATCTCATGTAGACCAACCTCGCCACTAAGTTTTAGTGGAAATTCAATTTCAGGTAACTTTTCAGTTCCCTTACTAGAAAATATTCCAATTGCAATCAACACTAAAAACGCTGCAATCAAAATAATATCTGTTCTTTTCATTTCTTCCCTCCAATTAATATTTTACTATCATTTTATTTATAAGTCAAATTAGTAAAAAACATTTTTTAGATAAAGCCCACAAGCTGGTGCTGTTTTTCCAGCCATCGTTCTATCTTCCTGGTCTAAAATCTTAATTACATCTTCAGCCTTGCGTTTGCCTTCACCGACCTCGATCAACAATCCGATCATATTTCTAACCATATACCGCATAAATCCTGTTCCTACAAAAGAAATAATAATCTTATTCATATCTTTATTATCTCTTGTAAGCGAAGTCATACTAATGGTTCTTACATAATCAATTATCTCATCATTAACCTTTGTGAATGATTTAAAATTATGTTCTCCCTCAAAAAACTTTAATGCCCTTTCCATTTCATTAAGATCTAATTTATTGTTATATTGATAAACATAATTTCTTTCAATTGGATTATATTCGCCAATATTTATGATATAGATGTATTCTTTGCCAATAACATTGTATCTGGCATGAAAATTATCATCAATTTCTTCGATTTTTTTGATATATACATCTTCAGGTAACAAAGAATTAAGCCCCTTAATTAATCTATCACATGGCATTTTTTTATCTAAATCAAAATGGGCTTTTTGGCTTAGTGCATGAACGCCAGCATCGGTTCTACCAGAAGCACAAATAGTTACTTCTCTACCACCATTTATTTGCTTTAAAGCATCTTCGATAACCTTTTGGACAGTCCTTTGCTTTGGCTGTTTTTGATATCCATAAAAATTTGTACCATCATAACTAAATGTCATTAAATAACGCATAATATCACCAATTCAATTATACAAAAAAAATGACTAAAAGTAAATTTAGTCATATTATTTTATATAATTTTTTTAGCAAAAAATTTATTAATAGTATATTGCTATCATTATAATAAAGTAGTGATGTTAACAATTAGTATTTAACAGTTTTTATTAGTAAAAAAGCGATGAGATCATCGCTTTATTGTTTTTTAGTTTGTTCCAGTTTTCTTAAAGTACCAAAATGAATACCCAATGGCACATAATCCGATAAGCCATACAAATACGATTCCAGTTGCACCTGTTGGTGGATTTTCTGGAGTACCAGGATTTTCGCAAACTCCCATATCCGTCATTTCATATCCAGATTCACAACCAGTACATTTTGAACTTGATGTAATACTACTTACTAATACACCTCCGGCTGGTTTAGAAGAAGCCCATATATATTTATGATTTACTAAATAGCACTTATTTGAACCACTAGTTGGAGTTTTTGTCGGAGTTCCAGCACCTGTTGGGGCTTTTGTTGGAGTTTTTGTTGGAGTTCCAGCACCTGTTGGGGCTTTTGTTGGAGTTTTTGTTGGAGTTCCAGCACCTGTTGGGGC
>ONWZ01000130.1 GCA_900321645.1 uncultured Eubacteriales bacterium
ACTTTATAATTACCAATACTATTTACATCAATATTATTCTCTATAGCAACATCTGGGGTTAAATCTTTGCCTTTATCATCTGTTCCTTTATAACCAGGCTCGACATATTCTTCACCTAGATATAGGGTAATATTACTATCACCAAGTAAGTTAATATAATATAATTTTTCTTCATAGACAACTTGTTTATTACTTAACTTAACAATTAAGAAGATAATTAATAGACATGCAAGAAGAATACCAATAATAATTAATGGTACTTTAAAGAAATTAAAATCTAATTTTTTCTCTTTTGATCTTTGGGAAGATTTCTTTTCTGATTTTAAGGCTAATTCATCATCAATATCATTATTCTTCTTGAGTATCATATTATTACCTCCTTATCTTTTATATTTAAACATCCATTTGAATACGTCTTTATCAGTACTATAAACATCAATCATATTGCCATGATCCCAACCGCTTTTGACTCTCGATTCAGCTGTGCCTCCTGCACTATTAATTTTACTAATCATCGATGGGACACATGAAGTATAACCTGCTCTTTGTTCAACGGCACCGGTACCATTATAACCTAATACAGCTGTTCCAACAAAATTGCTGGCTGAAGCAGAAAAGGCACATCCACTGACTACTGTTCCAGCAGCAAACAAATTAGGATAAGCGTTAATCATATAAAAGACTCCATCGCCACCTAAAGATACACCGGTTATGTAGATTCTCTTTTTATCAATCTTATATTTATTATATAAATGATCTATCAAACCAGCAATCTTTTTGGCTTCTCTAGGGCCATGTGATCCCCACCAATTAAGTCCCGTACCAGAACCATCTGAAATAACATATCTAGGTGAAATATATAAGAACTTTTCACCAGTTTCAGTATAGGCACTACCATTTTCAACATATTTAGTAACTGATCTTCCTAATACATTATCAGGAAAGCTGGCATATGACCATGCACCATCTAAGTATATTACTAAAGGCATATTAGTAGTGGCATTAGATGGCATTATTTCGATATAACTCATTTCACTATCATAATCTTTTCTGACATTCGTACCTGCTGGCACATTTAATAATGTTGGTTCATTCGTATTTGGTGGCGTCTTCGTTGGCGTCTTTGTTGGTTTCTTCGTTGGTGTCTTGGTTGGTGTTGGTTTAGGATTCTTATTAGTTAAATTACAACTAATAGCTTTGCTATTACCAGCTTTATCATAGATTGTAATGTTAACGCTACTTACCTCTTTATTTAGCTTTATCGTACTACTAGTATACGCCGTCTTTTCAATTACGTATTTACTAATACCACTATTGTCACTGGCTTTTACTTCAATAAGCGATATCCCACCTTTATAATAACCTGAACAACTTCCACTCGGAGCAATCTTATCAATATTATTAATAGTGATACTTTTTTCTACTTTTTCGTCCTTTGTATTATACATTAGGAATTTATATGTTCCATTATTACTTACTTCATAAGTTGATATTCTTTCTGTTATTTTAAGATTATTTGGTAAAACAATATAATCAAACAATTCATCTTTAGCATAAATATTAATAACCACATTTTTATTTGTGACTTTTTTACTATCGGTAAGTAAACTTAAGGTTCTATCCATAACAACTACCGATCTCTCAATTGATGTCGTAATCCCGCTTGTATTTGTAACCGAATAGATAACATGGTATATTCCTTCTTTGGATGTGTCGACATTACTATTTATTGTCACTTTATCTTTTAAACTAGCACCATCAACAGTATCGACAATTTCATAGCCTTTCTCTTCATATTTTTCACCGACATACAAAAAGACATTTACATCTCCATATAAGTGAATATGTGTTGCCCCAACTGGCTTTTCTATTACTTTGACATTTCTTCCTTTCGTAATATTGCCCAATGTATAAATAACTTGATAATTACCGATTTTGTTAATATCAATATTGTTTTCAACAACGATAGCGTCTGTTAAATCATTATCACTGTCATCTTTTCCAGTATATCCTGGTTCAACATATTCTTCGCCTAAATATAGTGTAATATTACTATCACCAACTAAGTTAATATAATATAATTTTTCTTCATAAACGATTTGTCTATTACTTAATTTGCTGATTAAGAAGATAGTAAATATGATAAAAAGTAGAATTCCAAGAACAATTAATGGTACTTTAAAGAAATTAAAATCAAATTTTTCTTCTTTCTTTTTCTTAGTGTTTTTCTTCTTTGGACTTTTCTTTTTACTATCTAACGATAACTCCTCATCGATATCATTATTGTGATTAAAAAACATCTTTATCACTCCTATAAAAATTCTCTAAAATATGGATTATTATTTATTTCATATCCTAATTTAGTCTTTTCACCATGCCCCGGATATAGAACAATATCCCAATTATATTCTTTTATTTTCTTAATTGATTTCATCATATCACTAACATTACTGCCTGGTAAATCACACCTACCAATACTATCTTTAAAGATAAAATCGCCACAAAACATTACTTTTTCTTTGCTAAAATAAATACATATTAAATCTTCTTTGTGTCCTGGAGTATAAATAACCTCAAAATTAAATTTATCGATTATATTTTTTCCTTCGGTTAAATTAAATCGATCATACATTTTAATATTATATTTATCTAAAAAGTATTTAATTCCCCCATCATGATCAGGATGATGATGAGTAATAATTATCCCCATAATTTCTCTATTGTTAATTAGTTTTTCAATTTTCTCACAGTCATCTCCGGGATCAATTATCAATACTTTATCATTAATACTTAATATATAACAATTACATCTAAGATAACCTACTTCAATTTTTTCTATTTTCATAATTTAATTTTATCATATTTATCTTATTTTGTCGCCTCTTTTTTAACATAAAATATAAAAATCTCTCTATCATATTACTAGGTGATAATATGCTTATACCAACAGTCATTGAAAAAACTAGCGGGGGTGAAAGAGCTTATGATATATATTCAAGATTATTAAAAAATCGAATTATTCTTTTAAGTGGTGAAATAAATGATGATACGGCTAATGTCATCATAGCCCAGTTACTATATCTAGATAGTTTAAATAATAATGATATCGAGTTATATATAAATTCTCCGGGTGGTTCTATCACAGCAGGTATGGCTATCTATGATACGATGAATTTTATCAAATCAGATGTCTCTACCACTTGTGTCGGTATGGCTGCATCAATGGCTGCTTTCCTTTTGTCATGTGGCAAGAAAGGAAAAAGATATTGCTTACCCAATTCTGAAGTTATGATTCATCAACCCTTAGGAGGAGTCCAAGGTCAAGCTACAGAAATTGATATTGTCGCTAAAAGAATCATTAACTTAAGAAAGAAATTAAATACAATTCTCTCTCATAATACCAACAAAACTCTAAAGCAAATTGAAAAAGATACCGACAGAGATTATTATATGTCGGCTGAAGAAGCCCTAAATTATGGTATTATCGATAGAATAATAAAAAACTGATAAAATCAGTTTTATTTATTAATATAATTTTTTCCATGAAAGTGTTAAGTCATAGGTATGGATGGCACAATACTTTTTAATTAACTATATTTCAACATTTGTTTGAATATTATTCCTGTCATTAATGCGATAGTATAGAAAACAAAAACCTCCTAGTAAGAAAAAGATACTGCCATATAGTCTAACTAGATATGTTTTCCTTTCATTATCTTTACAATTATTATATGCCTCATAATTGGCTTTAATAAAATAGAGATATAAAATAATTAAGATTAAAAGTACTAAAAGATAAATATTACTAGCGGTATATTTATCTTTTTTATTTTTACCAATAATATATTCTTTTTCTTTATCTGAAGCAATAATGTTTAAGATTGAGGCAACGACAAAGATAATCGAAGTAATATCACCTTTGGTGTAATTTTTTAATTCTTGATAACTATTATTCATACTTTATTATATTAAAAGAGAGTTAAATAATTAACTCTCTATTCGTTATATAAAGTTTCTACGGCGACAGCATTTAAGGTTAAATCGGCCGTTATTCCTTTTCTATAGGCATAATAAGCAGCAGCCCCAATCATTGCGGCATTATCGGTACAATAGGCAATTCTTGGATAACTAAATTTAATATTTTCTTTACTACACGCTCTACTTAGTTCTTCACGTAAGTAGCTATTGGCAGCTACTCCCCCGGCTAAGACTAAGTTTTGACAATTATATTCTTTTAGAGCTCTAATTGTCTTTTTGGTTATTACACTAACAACTCTATTTTGGAATGTTTTGCACATATCATTAACTCTTATTTTTTTGCCTCTTTGTTCTTCGTTATGAACGATATTAACAACCGCTGATTTAATACCGCTAAAGCTGAAATTATAGCTATCATCATCTAACGGATATGGAAGATCATATGTATCATTACCTTCTTTAGCTAACTTATCAACTTTGGGCCCTCCTGGATATTCTAATCCACATACTTTAGCTACTTTATCATAAGCTTCTCCAACCGCATCATCTAATGTTGAACCAATTCTTTTAAATGAATAGTCTTCTTTCATATAAACTAAATCGGTATGTCCGCCTGAAACGACTAAAGCAATTAAAGGAAACTCCAATCTTTTTTCTAAGTTATTAGCATAGATATGTCCGGCAATATGATGTACGGGAATTAATGGTTTACCGGTAACTAAAGAGATTGTTTTAGCACACTGAAGTCCAATCATTAACGAACCAATTAAACCAGGGCCATAAGTAACTCCAATGGCATCGATCATATCGATGGTCATTTTGCTTTTTTCCAATAATTCTGCCAAGACAATTGTAATATTTTCAATATGACTACGACTAGCTACTTCGGGGACTACGCCCCCAAATTCTTTATGAATATCAATTTGAGTATTCGTAACAGTACATATCTCTTCCGTGCCATCTTTAATAATACTCATGCTTGTTTCATCACAACTTGATTCAATTGCTAAAATATACATCACATCACCTACTTCCTACATGACATTTTTTTCCATTAAGATTCCATCTTCATCACCATAATAGTATTTTCTAATGGCTACTTCATGAAAGCCAAATTTCTTATATAGATTTCTGGCTATTTCATTGCTTACTCTTACTTCTAAAGTTATATTATCGACCCTATATTCAATGGCTAAACTTACTAAATGAGCCATTAACTTTGTTCCAATTCCCTTACCACGATATTCTTCATTTACCATTACGTTATCGATTTCCATACGGTCATAAATAAGGGAATATTCTAAATAAGCAACAGTTTCATCATTGATAAAATATTCGATTCTTCTTTTAAAAGGATTTATATCCGTAATATCTATTTCTTTAATCATTTTTTGCCTCTAATGCTTGAGGTTGTTTTAAATAATTGGGAACTAATTTATAATAATTAACTTTTTCTTTATTTTGATAATAACTAATTATTTTAGGGATATCTATGCCCTGTTTCTTGATTTTATATGTCCCAATAATACTAGTATCAACACCGACAAGATAAGGATTATATTCTTTGCATAATTCGATAATTTTTTCTTTATTCATGAATTGTTCAGGAATTAGTTCATTTAAATCATTATCATATACTGATACATAATAATTACTCTTATTGGCAGGAATCATAGCTAAAATAACGCCTTCGTGATTACTGCTTATAGCTAAGCTTTTTAAGCTAGATACTGGTGTAATATCTTTTTTAATCAAAAAGCCATATGTTTTAGCAATAGTTACTCCAATTCTTACTCCCGTAAATGAGCCTGGACCATTAACTACGAAAAGATTATCTATTTCATTGGCATCGATTTTGGCTTCATCTAAGGCATCTTTAATAAATTTAGTCGCATATACAGAATGCATATTAGGAATTTCTTTACTAATTAAGCTTAATATTTTACCATCTTTAATAATAGAAATAGATACATTTACTAAAGATGTATCTATAAATAAACTTATCATAAAATATCCTCACAAATACGGGTATATTCTTCACCGTGAGGTGTTAATATAAGTACTCTAGTATTCTCATCGATGATCTTAAATTTAATATCAAGTCTTTCTTCAGGTAAATAATCTTTAATCAAATCAGCCCACTCGATAATTGTTACGCCACCTTTAGTAAAGTATTCATCAATTCCTAAATTATCTATATCTTTATCTTCAAGTCTGTAGACATCCATGTGATATAATGGTAATTCTCCATTATATTCTTTAATTATATTAAAGGTAGATGAAGTAACACCATCAATGCCCATTGCATGTCCAAATGCTTTGGCAAAAACAGTTTTACCACTACCTAATTCTCCATACAAGCAAATAACCATATTTGGAAACTTCTCAGATTCAATGTTTTGTGCCAAATATACAGTATCTTCTTCACTTCTCATTGTTAATTTGTATTCTTCCATAATTTCATCCTCTCTTACTTGCTAGAATCATTATATCAAACTTTTAATATTTATGACAAGTAAAAATAGAAAAAAATAGATAAAATCTATTTTCCGACAATACTTATGTATTTTTCATAATATTTATTAACTGTTTCTTTATCAAATGGCATTTCTTTTACTCTTACCATATCAATTAAATTACCAAGTTCATATTTAAGTATAAAATCTAGTCTATTTGAATAATGCATTTGTTTTTTATGATATTTATATTCCATCCGATCTAATATTTTAAAACTACCATTAGGGAATACTCTTAAATCCAAATCATAATCGATATATTTAATTATTTTATTATCAATTAAGGCTGGAGTTGCGATATTACAATAAAAATATATCCCATAGTCTTTTAATTGACCAATAATATTAAACCATCTATCTTTAAAGAAAAACATGACAGCTGGTTCTCTTGTTTTCCATATTTTACCATCGGCATCGATGACCGTTGTTCTATTATTACCAAAAACCATATAATCTGGGAAAATATCTAAAACGATTGCTTCATCCCATTTTCTATGTAAACTACCATCATGTTTATAACATTGTATTTGGAGTTTATCACCAACTTTTATATCATTAATATCCACTTGGCCTCACCTTCTTTCCGAATAACTAAGTCATATTATAACATTATTTCTTTTTTTTTCAAACTATATATATTATTTTTTATAAAAATATGCTATAATTTAAATACTAGGAGGTATATGTATATGATTAATATTTGTCGTTGGTTCTTTTTAGGCTTATATAATATTTTTACACTTATACCTCGCTATTTAATTACGGGATTTATTTGTATTATCGATCCTAAAAAAGGTGAAGTATTAAAATATAAAGGCAGGCCAGTTATTCCAATCGCGATGATTTCGCTCACTTTATCTGTTTATTTAATTTGTATTTTCTTTACTTCACGTTGGTATGTTCAAAAATTAAAAATTAACTATTTGACGGCTGATATTTTAGAGACAACTAAAGTTTTAGAAAATGAAAAAAAAGAAGTTATCAGCGATGAAAACTACGAGCCTGGTAATGATGATAAATACGCTAATATAAGTTTTTTATCAGTTGACTTTGATGATTTGCTTAAAAAAAATAGTGATACAAAAGCTTGGCTAAAAGTTAGTAATACCAATGTTAATTATTCAGTATTACAAAGTAATGATAATGAATATTATTTAAAGCATGATTTTTATGGAAATAGTAATTTTGGCGGTTGGATATATGGTGACTATCGTGATGATTTTACGCACTTTGGAAATAATACCATAATTTATGGCCATAATTTAATCAATAAAACGATGTTTGGTTCCCTTACTTGGTGTCAAAGAGAATCATGGTACACGAATGAAGATAATTTATATATCAAACTATCAACGCCTACTTCAAATACCGTTTGGAAAGTGTTTTCAATTTATCAAATAAAACCGGAAATCTATTATTTGAAAACTTTTTTTGAAACGACGGAAGAACATCAAGAATTTTTGAACACTTTAAAAAAACGTAGTATTTATGACTTCGGTGAAGATATCAATTATGATGATAAAATATTAACCCTATCCACTTGCTCAGACGATGGCACGAAAAGAGCTGTCATTCATGCCAAAATGATTAAAGCGGAATATCGATAAAAGAAGCATTATAAATGCTTCTTTTTTTTACTCTAATTCTTGAATAACGCTAATAATCATTGGTTTGTTACCCGCTTCTTCAAGTAAATATTTTGATAAGTTATCACGAATTAACGTTTTAACTTTATTATAATCAATATAGTTGTTATGACTATTATTAATTATTATTTCAGAGCACATCTTTTTAATTGTGTTGATAAGTTCGGCACTATCTCTTACATAGACAAAGCCACGAGTTAAAATTTCAGGGCCTGCTAATAGTTGTTTAGTTTTTTTGTCTAATGTTGCACTGATAATAATAATACCATTTTCTGATAACATTTCACGATCTCTTAAAACAAGTTCCCCAATATCATCGGATGAATCTCCATCAATTGAAATTACCCCGGTATGAACTGTTTTGAAATTGTCAATTAAATTACCATCTTCAAAACTAGCGACAGCACCATTTTCTTTTAGAATGATGTTTTCTCTTGGAATACCTAATTCATATGCTAAATCACCACTAGCAACTTGTTCAGAATATTCTCCTTTGATTGGAAAATAATATTTTGGATTCATCAATTCCGTCATTGTCATCAAATCTTCGCTTGAGGCATGATAGGATAAATATTCTTTTGGTGGCAAAGTTACAGCATTTGCTCCGACCATCGCTATTTTATCAAGCAGACCATAGAAAGTTTTTTCTCTACCTTCATAGATGGGCGTAGCTAAGAAAATAGTATCGTTTTTATTAATTTTAATAAATTTATCATAACCATCCAAAATTTTAATCATATTGACATATGGCTTTTCTCGTTCATTTGAATTCAAAATAACCACATTCTCGTCCTCAACATTTGATAAATCGCCAATAAATTTCTTATCGATATATAAATAATTATTTTCTAATGAATACTTAATAATATTTTGTAATCTTTTTCCCATTACGACAATTTTACGATCGGTCTTTGACACTTCATTAAATAATTCTTGTATTCGATATAAATGGGAGTTTAGTACATTAAATATTATTCTTCCTTTATTTTTAGATAAAGTTTTATTAATTAATCTTCCAATCCGATGATTAGGTGAAGTATATCCATTATTCATTGCATACAAAGATTCCATCATCAAGCATAATACACCTTGTCTACCAACATAAGCTAATCTTCCTAGTTCCGTCTTATATGGTCCACGCATGGTTGGATCAAAGACAAAATCAGAGGCATAAAAGATAATACCATCTGGGGTATAAATAGCAAAACCCATATTATCAGGAATAGAATGTGATAAACTAAGAGGGGTTATCTTGACATTGCCAAATTCAATGTTACGATTTTCCTTTATTTCAATTAAATTAGTTGTATCTTTTTTATATGTTAAAAATTCATGTTTAACGATATTTAAAGTAAACCTTGAGCCATATATTGGCACATTATCTAAAACATCAATAATATCGGTAAGTGCTCCCACATTTTCATCGTGACCGTGTGTTAAAAAAATTCCTTTTATTCTTTCCTTATTTTCTTTTAAATAATCGATATTAGGAATAAAATAATCTATTCCTAAAGTATGCTCATCCGCATACTGGAGCCCCGCTTCAAAAACAAATATATCGTTATCTACTTCGACAACATACATATTTTTACCATTCTCATTTAGTCCGCCAAGACTAAAGATATTAATTTTACTCATTTCTCTCCTTTCCTCATTAATAAAGTATAAAGACTTAAAAATTATAACAAAAAATGAAGTTATTGTCAAATTTGACTAATATGTTTCTCTATTTATTAAATATCCGAGATAAATCATTTGATAATCATCATCTTTGCAAGTAATTAATGTGATTGCATTTGTGGTACCATCCCTTTCAATATCAATTGAACCTGTTTTTTTGACTTCATAATGCTTATTAATTTTATATATATATTTATTACCTTCGTAGTAGATATATACTTCTTTATTGTCTTTTAGTTTTGCTAAATCTTTAAAATATGAAACAGAGCTATTACCACTATGAGCAGCAAGAATCAAATTAGAATTTTGAATATTAGGTAAATTACTGCCATCAATAATTTGAATATTATATTTAACGTCATTATATTTACTATATTTACCCACTAAACCTTGCTTTAAATTGATACTGGGTATTTCTAAGACAGCAATATAATGATAGATTTGCTTAGAATTATTTTCTTTTACTTTATTGTCTTGGTTTTGGGAAGTGTTAGTAATATATTTTATAGTTTCAGCATGAATGGTCTTTGTAAACAAAATTATTTTTTCATGTCTATATATGGGAATAGTAATGGAGATGGTAATCAATAATATTCCTAGAACTTTTGAAAATACTTTTTTACTCTTTATTAAAAATAATGATGTAATAATTAACACTATACTTGTTAAATAAACAAAATCATTGTCATTTAAAAATGTGTTAGGTACGTTTATTCTTTCGTTAGTCATATTGGCTTTAATAATAGCATTATTCTCTTTTATTTCGAAATAGTGTTTTGTCCCATCTAAGATATATCCTTTGGGAGCAATTAATTCAACGAAATAGTATTTACCGAAAGGAATATTTTTGATAACTATCTTCCCTTCTTCATCGGTTGTTTTTTGATATACCAATTCATCTTTTTCGTTGTAGATGCCAATCGTCGTATTGACTAATGGTGTATTTGTTTCATAATCAATTTTTTGAAATTGAAAAATACCAGTCATAGGGCTATTGATTAATTCTTTCTTAACTGTTTGATTATTTTCAGTTATTTCAAAATAATGTTTAGTTTCATCTAAGATATACCCAGGACTAGCTGTTACTTCTTTGTAGTAGTATTTACCTAATGGGAGATTTTGAACAAATAATTTACCATTATTATCAGTTAAGCCTGAATACGCTAGTGCTCCCTCTTCGGTATATATAGCAATTTTGGTATTACTGATGGAATTATTAGTTGAGGCATCTTTTTTTAATAATTCAAAATGACCTTTCTTGAGATAATTTTTTAAAGTGATATTTGCTTCGATAATATCGGTATATTTGTCATTATAGGCTAATTCAAAGCAATATGGTTCTTCGTTTAATTGATAATTATTGAGTGTTGACAATTCAATAAGACAATAATCTCCCAAGTATAAATTACCAATGAAATAACTACCATTAATGGTTTCAAAAATTCTAAGGCCACCTCCAGCTGGCTCAAC
Source organism: uncultured Eubacteriales bacterium (assembly GCA_900321645.1). Lineage (GTDB taxonomy): Bacteria > Bacillota_I > Bacilli_A > RF39 > UBA660 > RUG705. The sequence continues at coordinate 11,291 of ONWZ01000130.1, forward strand.
AAGATTCCCTAGACTACTGTAAATATCTTTACCGGCATATAATTTAAATTTAGCATTGCTTAGGGGAAGATATTCATAGGTTATTTTGCCATTTTTAATTTTAGCTACCTCCCCTAATTTATTTACGATTATATTGCCTCGTACTTGGACATTGGGAAAATTTATTTCCAGGATAGCATTATCATTTTCATATTTAAAGGGACTATTCTCATCAATCGTAAAAGTTATAGGATTACGATTCCAAGTATAGCCATGAAAGTCTTGTTCTTCAATTTCCTCAATTTGGTAATGTCCTTCTTCTAATGGATCAGTTATAAAATATCCTTGATTATTAGTTTGATAGATACATTCATCATATTCACAAAGATATTCATTAGTATCAATATTTTTAATTTTAAACTTTAAGCCTTTTTGTTTGACGACAAAATGAAATTTTTGATCCGTTTTAAAGACTTTTACTTTTGCTTTAACATTTATTTTTACTTGTGATAAGGCAACAACGGGATCAAGAATGCCAGCTCTTATGAGTTTTTGATTATTACCACTATGATAAATTAAAGCCACACTATTGGTATAGTGCTTTTTAATTAATTTAATCTGGGCATCTTTTAAAATACTTGGGGGGGTTATTTTTAATTCATTTCCTACAATTTGAGTATTTGGAATATCGGATGAATATATTTCGTAATCATTTAAAACATTGTTCTCATCTTTAATAATATTTTCTTTACCTAAGGTAACTTCAATAGTTTGATTATCAAATGATGGTGCTCTAGTATGATTTTCAACAAGTGATAAAATAATGTCTTTTTCATTGTCAATATTAAGCCTTGGTGAATCGATGCTTTCACCTTCAACCCAATATACTTCTCTTCCTTCAATTTTACGCCAAATTAATTCTTGCGTAGCAAGATAATATTTCATCGTATTATGATCAGGATAATCATAGCCATAATAGGCAATTAACCTGACATAATTTCTAACTTCACTGCTCAAATTGGTAATACTCCAATCATCAGTCGATGAATAAGTATCAGTTTCAATGCCTAAGCCAGGCTCAATACAATAAGCAGTAATATCATTTAAGGTATATCTTTGGGCATAATATAAATGCACTCGATCACTAGCATCATATACAGCATAAATATTATCATAACGATGTTTAACCAATTTACTATCGTTTACTTCAGCAAAAACAGCACAATTTAAAAAAATAATAATAGTTGTAATAATTATTTTGATTATTTTTTTTAACATATTTCCTCCTTTCAATAATCGGTATTAATTTTAAGTATATTTTCTTCATTGCATTCATAATTGGTGATACGATCAGATAATGTTTCTTTAATTGATTCGCCAGTTTGCCTACATTCTTCCATCATCTCATATTGGTTTTCTGTGAATATATACTCGATAAAATAACCTAATACTTTATTTTGTTTTGAGATGATGGCCGTATAAAACGTATTAGCAATATTCTTTTTATATTTAAACTGAATAGGAAGTGATAATTCCATACATTCTGATTCTGTTTGGCAATCAATTCTTCCTTTATGAATTGGATAGTCCGGATGATTTTCATCGATAGCATCTTCTTCGACTGTTTCTTCAATGATTACTTGATTAGTTTTTGGTTCTACCTTTTTAGTAGTTTTAATTATTTTTTTGCTAGTTATTGGTGTTTCTAATTTGGTCGTCGTTTCAATTTCTTTTTTAGTAGTTGTTTTTGTTGTTTCTCTTATTTCATTAATGGTTATATCTTTTAAATTATCTTTTTGGCAAGCACTTGTTAATGAAATAATCAAACAACATATAAGTAATATTTTTATTTTCATTTTTCCTCCTTTTTAACCATTAGTTTACTTATATAAAAATGGGTAAAAGTGTAGTTAAGCTACACTTTTATCTCTATGCCATTGGGCAATATGTATTGTTAGTTATGCGTCTTAAAGCACTCCCTGTTTCTTTACCTAATTCATATAAAGTATTGATAGCACTATTAATGGCATTTATAAATGATGATGTGAATGATCCACCATCAATATTTTGCATTTCTTTTTTAGTTAATTCCATTTTTTTACCTCCTTTAATTATTACATTGACTGGGATTTGTGTATCCGCTAATAATGCCAATCAGATAGCTTATTAAAGCACCAACACCCCCAATTATATACCAGTTGATTCCTCCATCAACTGTTAACATTTCTGCTTTTGTTAATTCCATTTTTCCTCCTTTTTAAACCATACTTATTAATACTCACAAGATGACCTTTTTTTATTTGATATAGTTTATTGTAAAGGTCGTTATTTTGTTTGCGATGAGAAATAATAATGATGGTTTTGTTTTGATAATAATTGAACATTTGATTTAAAATTTTTCTTTCTAAAGTAATATCAATTTGATTTAAGCCCTCATCAATTAAGATGATATTTGCTGGTTTTAGAAATGCTCTAGCTAAAATAATGCGTTGTCTTTCACCACCTGATAAATTAAGACCATTTTCTTCCAAGAGAGTATCATATGCTAATGGCTTTTTTTTAACAATTTCATCAACATGTGTCAACTTACAAACTGTTTCAAACTCTTTTTTTGTAATTTCTCTACCTAGTATAATATTGTTTTTAATTGTATCGGTGTATAACAATTCATTTTGTGAAATATAGGTCAGATTTTTTCTAATTGTAGCTAAATCATACGTTAACAAATCTATATTATCTAGAAATATCTCATTTTTATTTACTGGGTAATAACGATATAGTAGTTTTAATAAGGTTGATTTACCAGAACCAGTAACTCCCATTAATAAAACTTTATCGCCTTTATTGATTTTAAGAGTTATCTTTTTTAAGACAGGATTTTCTTTTTGGTAGCCAAATGTCAAGTTGTTTATTTTGATATGACCTTCAATTATGACATTACTATCATTGCCTAAACTTTCATATTTGTAATTTAAAAGATTATTTACTCTTTTAAAATTATTTTTTACATAATAATATTCTTGGTAAAAATCATAAAGATTTTTAATGGGATTTAAGAAATAGAAAATCAATGTATAATATGTTAGTAATGTACCAATCGTCATATGCATATTTGTAACATCTTTAATACCAAAATACAAAAGATAACTGATGATAATTCCTGTAACTAAATCATTGAAAAGATTTTTTTCATTAATGACACTTGTCAGTTTCAAATTATTATTGACGTAGTTTTCATAATTTTCAAGAACTTTTTTGTTAGCTAATTTTTCGATATTTAGACCTTTTATCGTTTCATAACTAAGAATAGTCTCGATAAGACAAGAGTTAGTTTTAGCGTTTGTCATTTGAATTTCATCGATTAAATTTTTTTGTTTGGGCTTATAAATCATAAATGTGAGAAAGTAAATGATAGTTATTATTAATAAAAGATATGTTAGCGTGGGATTAATGATAAAGAGAATCATTAAAATAAACATAGCTAAGATTAAATCTAGAAAGATTGTTATTAGTAGTTTAACGATGACATTCTTTAAATTAAATAAATCATTGATTCTAGCAATAATTTCGCCAGTCGTTTTATTCTTATAATAACTATACGGGAGATAGATTATTTTTTTGATTGTGGCCGCGATGAGTTTTATATCTAATTTTTTATTAAGTTTTATGACAAGAACATTCCTTAAATATTCAAATAATGCTTTAGTAGTAAGAGCAAGTATCAAAACAATAGTTATGATAAGAATACTTAAATTGTTTTTATGTTGATATTCATCGATAATTATTTTGAAATAATAACTATATATACCGGTCATGATAGTTGTAATAATCGTTAATCCTAAAACAGTTAAAATATTTAATTTGCTACACTTTAATATTCCTTTCACAATTTTACTTAAATAATTGGTTTCTTCTAGGAAGGGCATTTTTTTGTAAGGCGTCAACGTTAAGATATAGCTTGTCCACAAGTTATTAAAATCCTTTTGATTAATCTTTGTTATACCTTTTGCTGGATCCATTATAGTAAGATCATTATTATTTATTTTATAAACTACCACAAAATGTTTATAATGATTGATAATGACTTGACATATAAATGGAGTTTTTACTTTAGTTAGTTCCTGTATACTCGTCAATTTATATCCTTTAGCGAACAAACCAATTTCATTAGCTGCCTTACTTATATCGTAGAAGTTAGTACCATTATTCGTAGTATGAGTCATTTCTAATAAAGTGTTTATGGGGATGTTACCGCCATAATATTTAATGATTGATAAAAGGCAAGCACAACCACAATCTTTTAGGCCATCTTGGATGACTTCATAATGCTTTCTCATTTTTACCTCCTCATTAATAATATTGTGAAAAAAAAAGAGTTTTACTTTTTTTTCGTAAAACTTTTTGCTAAAAATATGAAATTAATCTTATAGTTTACTGGGAATTAGCTTTTAGTATAGCTAAATCATCTTCAAGCTTACTGATGTCATTTGGGGACATAAACAAGAAAACAGCATTATCATACTTATTTAATTCATCAGCATCAGCAATCGTTAGTGGATGTCCATTTGTCAGTTTATTAATGATGATATCTTTAGTAATATCAGGATAATCTGCTTGCTTTTCTCTTGCTGGATGAATATCCATAATATAAGCGGCATCAACTTCACTAAATACTTTTGCTAAATCATTAGCAAATTCTTTTGTCCTCGTGAAAGTATGCGGTTGAAAGATAGTAATAATCTTTTTGCCAGGATATTTTTGTCTAGCTGCATTAATGGTTGCTTTTACTTCATTTGGATGATGAGCATAATCATCAATAATAATATTATTACCACATATGGTTTCAGCGAATCTTCTTTTAGCGCC
>ONWZ01000085.1 GCA_900321645.1 uncultured Eubacteriales bacterium
AATACCCTTATTTTATAGTAAAATTATGAATTGTAATTTGAGGAGGGATATTATGGCAACAAAAGTAACAAGTAAAAAAGCAAAGAGTGTCAATAACAGACCAAACTGTTTAAAAATTACTAAAAGAATGCAAAAAGTTAATTTACAAACAGTAACTACTGCTGATGGTAAAAAGATTAAAACAAGTGCTCGTGAAGCAAGAACTATGAAGAAAAATAGTAAGTAAAAAGTGTTCTATGAACACTTTTTTTCTTATCCTAAAATTGATTTATAATAATTATTATCGACAATCATCCTGCTAATTGCCACTCTATTACCAACAATTGAATTAATCTTATCGACATATCCATCAGGAATTTCGTCACTTTTCGCCACAAATCTACCAGTCGATGCATAATAAGTCCCCTTATTAGTAACCCATGATTTATCCTTAAATATGGCAATTCCTTCATTAGTACTAAGAATATCTTTACCCATAATAATTCGCGAATCATACTTAATACCAAATAAATTTAGAACAGTTGGTAAGACATCAATACTCATTCCTACTTTATCTACTTTAACAGTTTTCATTTTAGTATTATAAATAATTAAATTATTACTATTAGCCTCAATTAAATAATCTCTTTCATAAGATGATAATAAATTAATGTTATCTATTGATAAATTATATGGAAAATGATCCGCCAATAATACAAACACCGTATCATCTAATTTATTAGCTTCTTCTAATTTTTTCATCAGTGTCTCTATTGCTCTATCTAATTCAATTTGGGTAGCAATATAACCTTTAACCGCCTCTGGATAATCCAAATCACTGACCGCATTGCGATTCTTTAAAGCCATCATATTCTCACTAAATTCGTAATAGAAATGGCCCGATACTGTCATATAATATGTCATAAATGGTTTATCACTATTGATATAATCGCTAACTGTCGCATTCATCATTTCAACATCACTTTGTGGCCACTGTTCACAATTAATACGATTCTCTAAGCCATTATAACAACCCATAAAGTTATCAAAGCCTTGGCTTTTTAAATAAACATTTCGATCCTGATAATAGGCACTATTATCATGATATGCAAAAGTATTATATCCTTCATTCTTAAATACTTTTGCTAAGCCATATGGATAATATGCCCAACCACCACGCCAAGAGCTAAGTATTTCATTATCAGCATATAATCCTGTTAAAGCTTGAAATTCTCCACCAATTGTCGATAAATTATTAGATGTATAGAAATTTTCAAAATCAAATCCTTCATGAACTAATTTATATAATGTTGGAGTATATTTTTCAGTTACAGCTATCTCACTAAAACTTTCAGCTACAATAAAGACTAAATTCTTATCTTTAAACATACCAGTATATTTATTTTGTTTACTGCCACTTTCATTCTTAAGATAATTATTAATTGTACTATTATTACCTTTAGAAAAATCAATATCCGTTACATTATAATCATATTCAAATATCTCATCATCTTCTGGGGCTTCTTCTTTAACGCTAACTATCTTTTCTTCAAAACCAAAGAGACTACGTTTAACATCTAAGTAAGTTGCTGCCATTACTCCAAGTCTCTCAATATTTAATGAAATATTATTTGTTTCATAATATAGATTATATATTGACCCAACACCTTTTTTTTGAATGAAAATATTACCTATATATATACCAATTGTCGCAATTAAAACTAAAAGATAAAGTAATAATATCTTAATTTTAACTCTTTCGTATTTAATTTTCTTTCTAAATACAATTAATATTATAACTGGTACCAAGAATAATATTAGTACGTGCATATTTTGTAAGATTGATATGACAATATTCTTAGCAAATTTTAAAGTTTGGTCAGTTTGCCTAAATAAAGCAATTGAAAATGGTGTAATAAATACTTTATAAAAAACATAATGTAAACCATACCAAAACCATAAAACAACATAAATAACATATGATAGTATTTTATTAATCTTATCTTTAAAAAGACTAGTAATTATCCATATAATAGCTGCATTAGCCATATCAAAGAATACTATATTAAATAATGAACTTCTTAGATATGTATCATAAGCAAATAAATTAAATACTAAATCTAAATATAATAAGGATAATAAAATATATAGATACTTCTTAAACTTCATATTCTTCCCTCTTATTCAAAATATATTTTCTTAAAATCATCAATTAGCGAACTAAACATCTTAATAGCATCTTCAATAACCGCTTTTTTTGTTAAATCGACACCCGCTAATTTTAATGAATCCAATGGACTCTTTGTTTTACCACACTTCAAAAATGCTAAATAATCTTCTGGCATTAATGAGCCATCTAATAATCTTGTTACAATTGAAGCAGCTGCTGATAAACCAGTCGCATATTTATAAACATAGAAACTGTAATAGAAATGCGGTATTCTTTCCCATTCATATCTTATTTCATCATCAATTATAACATTATCACCAAAATAATCTTTATTTAAATTATAATAAATATCACTTAAAATATCGGCGGTTAATGGTTCATCATGATTAACTTTATTTGATATTTTTCTTTCAAATTCAGAAAACATTGTCTGTCTATAAATAGTGGCTCTAAATAATTCCATCATTCTATTGATAATAAATAATTTTTCTTCTTTATTATTACTATTGTTTATAACATATTTAGCGAGTAATAATTCATTAACCGTAGAGGCTACTTCCGCTACAAATATCGCATAATGACCATATTGATAAGGATTATTATGCCTTGTATAATAACTATGCATTGAATGACCTAATTCATGAGCTAACGTTGACATATCATCATATTTTTCTTGATAATTTAAAAGAATATATGGATTCGTATCATATGATCCACTACTATATCCACCAGTTCTTTTTCCTTTATTGGGATATACATCAATCCATCTATCATTAATTCCTTGCTTTAATATCTTAATATAATCTTCACCTAGAACATTAAGTGCCTTGATAACTGTTTCTTTAGCTTCATCAAATGGATATTTAAAACTAGCATTATTAACTAAATTAGCATAGACATCATATAAATGTAATTCATCTAATTTAAGTACTTGCTTCTTTAATCCATAATAATCATGTAATACATTCATATTATCTCTAATGACACTTACTAAATTGTCATGTACTTTAATATCTAGTTCATCATGATATAATGATTCATCGATTGCATTATCATATTTTCTTATTTTAGCTAATGATTCTTCTTCTTTAACATTAGCATTAATTAGATTGGCAAAAACATTCTTATACTGTTTATATACCCCGTATAATGTAAGAAATGCTCCTTTTCTAACCTCTCTATCATCATCTTCAATATATAAACTATATTTATTACCATCTAATGGATATTCCTTACCATTAGCCATAAAACTAGGAAATACTAAATCAGAATCTTTTAATAACTCATAAGTATCATAATTATTACCCAAAGCCTTCGATAAATCCGCTAATAGTTTCTCTTCTTTATCACTTAAAGTATGTTCTTTATATCGAAACATCTCTTTTAAGTATATTTCATATTCCTTAAGTTTATTATTTTTTTTATAAAATGTTTCTATATCTTTATAATCTAATTTAAGAATATTGACATCTACAAAATATGTTGCCTTAGTATAATCACTCACTAGATTATTAACTTCTTCCTTAAGCTCTTGATTTTTATTAATTCTTGTATCTTCATCGCATAATAAACTCGTATATACTTCCAATTTTTGAGTAATTCTCGAGGTATCCATTCCTAAAGTTAATACTTCATACAAACTATTTTCATCATATTTGATATCTTTAAACTTAGCAAATTCTTTTATCTTTATTTTTACTAAATTAATATCTTTTCTAAAAGCGTCAAGACTATCATATATCTTACTTAAATCCCATTGATATTTTACATCTACATTTTCTCTTTCCATACTATAGCCTCCTTAATAATTATACCAAAAATATTCTTTTTAGACTATAAAAAATTAATGAAAACCACCGTCTTTATTTGACATAATTATTTTATCTTCATTAAAAGTTAAATGTTTTATATTAAAAATAGTCATTTATTGCTATAATTATACTTATGGAGGATATATGAAAATAAATAATCGATATATTGGTTGTAATTATACAGGCTTTTCCTATATTGGCGGAGTTGATTCATCATTTAAAGGAACCTTTAATGATGAAGAAGTCTTAATTGGTAGCGGGGTAGATTATATTCCGTGTGTCATGGGAAATATCAGTGATGCCTATGCATTATTAAAAGAAACCATTAAAAAGAATGACGCCGGGTCTTTTGAAGAAATATGTGAATGTATTTATGAAACAGTCAACACTTATTTCGGTGGTATTGAGAACGTAAGTACTAGAATGTCATATTATAAAGATTTTGATGATATTGAAACTGAAACTGATATTACTCGTGTATCAACATTAAAGGGTAAAGGAGCTGCCATGTGTGTTGAAAGGGCCATGCTTTCCCAAAACCTACTAAAATCTTTAGGATTTGATACAGTATATAAAGCGAGTGGAATTAAAAATAATGATAAATTAGAAATTCATGCTTACAACTTAGTTACTAATAATGGTAAATATTATTTGTTTGATAGTTCTATCCCTACTGAAATTTATGGTAAAATAAGCCCCTTGATAGCTGAAATACCAAAAGAAATATTTGATCAAATCAGTAGTCCAAAACAAAAAATAGGTTACTCAATAGAGGTATCTCATTATAATCCACTTAGAGATAAAGATGTCCACATCATCTATGATGCCAATCGAGAAAAACTCTATAATTTGGATAACCCGCATAAAATAAAATAAAAAAAGCAGATTATCTGCTTTTTTGCATGATTTTTTCTTCACCACGATGATCGTTAAGACTTTCTCTAACTTTTTTAAGTTCCCTAATTGTAAATTCTCTTTTATTGCTAGGTAATGACTTATAAGATTGACCAATTGGTGACAAAAAAGTAGTTTCTTTTAAATAGTCATGATTAACTTTTGCCATTATATCCCCCCCAAAAAAACGCCATATATAATAGCACGATAATCTTTTTTTGTCAAATAAAAAAAAGATTTAATGCTTATACATTAAACCTAAAATAACAAATATCCCCATCTTGCATTAAATAATCTTTTCCTTCAAGTCTCATCTTACCATTATCTTTTACTTCTTTTTCAGAGCCATATTTAATCAAATCATCATATGACATAACTTCCGCTCTAATGAAACCTCTTTCAAAATCCGTATGAATAATACCTGCACACTCCGGTGCTTTCATTCCTTTTCTAAAAGTCCAAGCCCTTACTTCATCAGAACCAGCCGTAAAGAAAGTAGCTAAACCTAATAATGAATAGGTCTTTTTAATTAATTGATCAAGTCCTGATTCAGGTATACCTAAATCATTTAAAAATGCTGCCTTATCATCATCATTTAATTCAGCCAATTCACTTTCAATCTTCGCGCATATCATAACAACTTCACTATTATCTTCTTTGGCATATTCACAAACTTTTTGATAATAATCATTACCACCATTCATAATATCATCCTCGGATACATTAGCCACATAAATAATTGGCTTAGCAGTAATTAGATTGAATGATTTAATAACCTCTAATTCATCATCAGTTAAATTAATCTTCCTTACTGGAATATCTTGTTCTAGATTACTCTTTATCTTTCTTAAAGTTTCTATTTCTAATAATTCTTTCTTATCTTTTGTCATATCGGCTTTCTTGCCAATGCGATTGATACGATTATCTATTATTTCTAAATCCGACATCACAAGTTCAACATTAATTACTTCAATGTCTCTAATTGGATCGACACTATTATCGACATGGATAATATTCTTATCATCGAAGCATCTAACTACTTCAACAACCGCATCTACTTCCCTAATATGAGATAAGAATTTATTACCTAATCCTTCACCATTGCTTGCTCCCTTAACTAATCCTGCAATATCGGTAAATTCATATGTTGTTGGAATAGTTCTTTCTGGAATATACATCTCTTCAAGTTTTTCTACTCTTTTATCTGGTACTGTAACAACCCCTACATTGGGATCAATTGTTGCGAATGGATAATTTGCTGCTAAAATATTTTTCTTGGTAATAGCATTAAATAAAGTTGATTTCCCAACATTAGGTAAACCAACAATGCCCGCTGTTAAACTCATAATATCACTTCTTTCTCTACGTATTATAACAAAAAAAGATGTATTTGTGAATACATCCTAAAGCATTACTCCTGTATTAAATCCTAAAGGCAATCCAATAATATAAAATGCTAAAACAATTAATAACCATAAAATTGAGAAAGCTACCGTATATGGAAGCATCAAGCCCATCCCATCCGTAATGGTAATAACATCTCTTTTCTTACTATTATAGATTTGTAAGAAACCAAGCAAAATAACAAAATATGTAAATAGTGGAGTAATTCCTTTCGTAGCACTATCGGCTGCTCTAAAAACAGCTTGTGAAAACTCTGGTGTAAATGAACTTTGCATAAACATTGGTACTAAAATTGGCGATAGTATTGCCCATTTTGTTGATAACGTTGGTACAAATAATGATGATATCATAACAATAAGAAATGAGAAAATAATTAAGACAATTCCTGTAAGTTGCAAATTACCAAGTAGCTCTGACAATGATACGACAATAAATACTCCAATATTAGTTTCTTTAAAAATTAAGACAAATTGGGCTGCAAAAAAGATAAGAATTAATAAAGATGCAAACCCTTTTAAATAATAACTCATGCAGTCCATTAAATCTTTATTATTTTTAATTGTCTTAACTCTCATACCATATACTAATCCTGCAAAGCCAAGAATAGCTGAAAAGATTAAAACTGATCCTTGTCTAAAATATGAACCTTCCCCAAATAATTGGGCAACATATGTCTTTTCTTTTAAATTAAGTAACAATGCTGAAAATGGAAGTCCTGGAATAATACAATAAATAAATACTAAACTAATGATAATCGTAAATAAAATTGCTACCCCAACACCTTTTTCTTCTTTTCTCGTAATTTCTTCTTCAAGATTAATATCTTCATCTTCCTCAAAATTATATTTTCCCAACTTAGGAACAACATACTTTTCAGTAATAACCATTCCGACATAAGCAATTAATAATGTGGCAAATATCATAAAGATTAAATTTCCTGATAAACTAACCGCATAATTTTGATCGAGAATTTTCGTAGCTGTTTGCGTATAATTAAGTAATGTATTATCAACACCCGTAATTAAAATATTAGCTCCATATCCAAAAGTAATTCCCGCAAAAGCAGCACTTACTCCAATTGAAGGATGTCTCCCTAAATTCATAAATAGAATGGCTGCCACTGGCAATAAAATTACATAACTAGCTTCAAAAAACATTGAAGAAATAACACCCAATAAAATAATTAAGAACGTAAATAATTTCTTGGGTTTATTCTTAATAATCATCTTAAAAAAGGAATTTAAGAAACCAGATTTATAAGCTACACCAACACCCATAAGGCCAACAATTAATGTTCCTAATGGTGCAAAACTAGTAAAATTAGTAAGCATGCTACTAACAAGATACTGAAGCCCTGTACGATTAAATAAATTATTAATCATTACCACTTGTGTTTCCATTTCACCCGTAACACTATTGACGTTATAGTATTCAGTCTGTAAATTTAAAATACTGCCAATACTACTAATAACCATTACGATTAGAGTGAGAATTAAAAATACTATCGCTGGATGTAACTTAAATTCCCTCTTTTTCATATAATTCCACCTTCTTAATCTTTTTATTAAACTCGACCCTAGGCATCATAACAACCCGGCCACAATTTAAACATTTAATTTTTATATCAGCACCTACTCTAACGACTTCAAAACGATTAGTCTTACAAGGATGCTCTTTTTTCATAATTACAATACTACCTAATTTATAGTCCATCTTGTCCTCCATAATACTATATTAATTATAACAAAATTTTTTCACTATTGCAATTTAAAAAGAGAAGAATTAATTATTCCTCTCTTTCACTAATTTCTTAACTTTTTCCACTCTTTTTATATCCATTAGATTATTTATACGCCCGTATAATTCTTCTGGATCATCAAGTAAATAAGCATTCTCTTGATATAACTCATTAAATCTTTTTCTTAATTCTTCATTTTTATTTATTTCGTTCATTACATCATTAACAAGTTCTTCTAATTCACCCTGACAATCAGCTAGTTCTGCTTTCTCATCCCTAACCTCATCAAGCAGTTTTCTAATCTTGCCAATCCTTACATAATGAATAAAATCAAAATCCCCAGGAAACTTAGACCACGTTGCCATATCTAAAAGCATTAACAAAATCAAATATATTAAATGAAACACTACTATTACATCTGCCCTCATATTATGCCTTGCGTAAGTATCTCTTTCTACTTCAACAGTTTTACCTTTAGTATCATAATTATCTCTAACATAATCATAATAATCACGAATATCTTCAAATTCTTGATCACTAATGTCATATTCTTCATAATGATAACTATTATCACTATTATCATATATTCTAGCTACGACACTATCACTAGGATTAGCATTTTTATCTAATACTCGGCCTTCCTTATAACTAGAATTACCAGTTTCCGTCGAATATATCTCCACTTTTCTGTCATAATCAGAATTATTTTCCGCCTTACCAGCCATTTTAACAATTCCAAAAGACCCTGTTGCAATAAGTGTAATACTAAGAGCTAATGAAACAATCCTTTTCTTGATATCATTAATACCATCTTTGATTGTACTCTTTAAATCATTTCTTTTAGTAATTTGTTCATTTAAATTA
>ONWZ01000069.1 GCA_900321645.1 uncultured Eubacteriales bacterium
CCAATTGTCTCAAAGACTCCTTGATCAGTAAAAATATCTTTTGTTTCAAAAATATTTATTGGACTAGTAAGTAATATTATGAATGTTAAAATAAACAAGAATCCTATAACACCAACTATTTTCATCCATTTATGAATATTGTTTTCAAAAACAATATCATCCTTTTTTAAATACTTCATAATACCAATCCCAACATTATAAACTTAAATTCATTTTAATTATAACATTATTTAATAAGAAAAAAAAGGCTATCATTAAACCTTTTCTTCAATATATTTTTCAATCATATTAGATGAAATTGCTAATTCGTCATTTAATTCATTCATCTTATTCAAGTATTCTTGATATACTGGTTTATTATTTAAGATATCAGTCTTTTTCATAATTTCAAGATCAATTTCTTTATATTTTTCATCACCAATATATTCTAAATATGTTGCTTGCTTTTCTAATTCTTTTATTTCTTCAATTTGTTCTTTTATTTCTTCATCTTTATCTAGAATATTTTTAATTTTTAGATATTCTTTATACTCTTTTGAATTCTCTATTGAATTAAATAATGCTTCGAGTTTACTCTCCACTTGCTATTTCACCATCCAAACTCCATGTCTTAACTTCCGTAATTTTTACCGGAACAATTTTACCAAGCATTGTTTCATCACAATTAACATTAACTAATTTCATATTTGGAGTATATCCCATATATTTATTATCTTTATCACTTGGACCAATAATTAATACTTCATATACTTTATCTTTCATTTTTTGATTAGATTCTAAAGCATATTTATTGATTAATTCATTTAATCTAGCTAATCTTGCTTTCTTTTCTTCCATACTTGTATCATCCTTCATTTTAGCCGCTGGTGTTCCCTCTCTTGGACTAAAAATAAAGGTATATGCCAAATCATATTTAACCCTATTTACAATATCTAATGTTTTTTCAAAATCTTCATTTGTTTCTCCTGGAAAGCCCACAATAATATCAGTCGTAATACTTACATTAGGAATATTCTTTCTTAGTTTTTCAATAATTTCTAAATATTCTTTAATTGTGTATTTTCTTCCCATTAGTTTAAGAATTCTATCTGATCCTGATTGAATTGGTAAATGAATATATGGCATGATATTATCACATTTACTGATAACCTCGATCATTTTATCTGTAAAATCCCATGGATGACTAGTTACAAATCTAATTCTAGGTATTCCGGTACTAGCAACTTCCCCTAGTAAATCAGCAAAATCATAATCATTATCAAAATCTTTCCCATATGCATTGACATTTTGACCAAGTAATGTTACTTCTTGATATCCATTATTATATAGTTCTCTCACTTCATCAATAATATCTTCACTTTTACGACTCCGTTGTTTACCTCTCGTATAAGGAACAATACAATAGGTACAGAATTTATCGCATCCATATTGAATATTGACCCATGCCGTATATTTAGAATCTCTCACTACTGGCAAATTTTCAATGACATTACCTTCGATTGAATATACTTCACATACTTTACCTTTGTTCATATATTCAGATAAGTATTCTGGTATCTTGTGATAATTGTGTGTTCCACAAATAATATCGATCCATTTATATTTATTTATTTTATTAACTAAGCCTTCTTCTTGCGCCATACAGCCACAAAATATGACAATAATATTGTCTTTTTCTTCTTTTAAATGTTTGATTCGTCCAAGCATACCTTCCGCTTTATTATGGGCATTTTCCCTAATGGCACAGGTATTGACAATAATAACATCGGCATTATCCATATCATCAGTCTTAGTATAGCCAATATCTTCCATAATACCTGAAATATATTCACTATCATGAACATTCATCTGACAACCATAAGTTAAAATAAGATATTGTTTATCTTTACCAATGTTTTCTAAATTGCTGGTATTATAATCATCATATAAGATTTTTACATTCTGCTTCGTTCTCTTTTTAGCATCGTTCATATTGGGTAAATTCATTTTTTCACTTCCCTGCTTAAAGTATTATACAATAAAATATTTTTTTTGTATAGAAAAAAGACTATAAATATAGTCTCTATTCTTGAATATCTTTTAGCATCTTTACGACATCATTCATTTTAATAGTATTATTCTGATCATAATCAGCCGCTCTTAAATATGCTTCACCATTAATTACATCATGTTCAATTATATGACGAGATATTTTTCTGGCTCCATTAACGGATATATTTCCTTCGCCTAAAACATCACCAAGCATTGAAACTGTATACTCAACTGCTGTTCCATCACGATATGTAGTTCCCAATTTATAACCCGTTGCTAGTGGATCAGTTGCCGCTATTATAGCATCACCATTAAATATATTCCATACGGCATTGGATGCAATATTAGCTAAGAAAACGTTTGCAGTTATTGGGCAACTTAAACCATAGATAAGTAAAATTTCATCATCATATAAATAATTATTAATTGTTAAATAATCACTAAATGTTACCATCACAGGATCAGTAATATTTACTGTATTAACATCAACATCATAAAATTTCATGGATGATAACGATACTTGTTGGGTACTAGAAATTGATTCTTCTTTAATACTAACATCAAAAGTTGCGATTGTGAAATCTCCCTCTAAATCATCAATCCCTTCACCAGCAACTGTAACAATATCAATATCAACTGGTGAGGTGTTCGTAGTAATGTTACCATCAAAAGTTATAAAATTACTATTTAATGCAAAATTAGTAATACTAACATCATCGCTAAAACTCAATACACCATGAAAGCCGGTCACTACATCATCACTAGATGCCGCAATCGTACAACTTACTGTTCCCACGTCAGGTAAGCCATGATCATCACAAGTCATATTAACCGTAGCCGTTAAAGCAAAAACTTTTACTGGAAAGAAAATTGTTAATATTAACACTATTAAAGCATATCCTTTTTTCATTATTCCACCTCCAATGTATCTATTTTTCCTTTAAAGAAACGATATAGTCGAATGACATCATCCAAGCCAATCGCTCCGTCATTATTAATATCGCCGGCTAGTAAGAATTCATTTTCAAGTAATCGTCTTCCTTTTAAATGACGATAAAGTAAGATAACATCGGCTAAACTTACATCAACTTCACTATCCAAGCAACCGACTACTGATATTGTATATTCAATTGGTTCTCCACCAATCGTAACCACTAATTTATCGCCAGTCTTAAGTTTATAATCATTACCTACTTGAACATCGTCTTCTTTCATTCCATATACACCGTTGGTTTCTATTTTGTTAATTAAATCTTCATAAGTAGTATTGATACTTAATCGTTTAATAGTTTTAGTAATATCATCAACTACAAGTTCATCATCAAAAATTAAATATTCTGATTGGAATGTATAATCTGCTAATTCACTACTACTATAGTAAATTTTTAAATGATTATCATTACTTACTAGTATATCTTCATCAACTATTTCATCACCATTACCATCAAACATTTTAGCGGTCACACCATTTAGCGTAACTTGATGCATAAAGTTGCCGACAGATATTTCCTCAGAAAGCAAAATTTTATCATCTACGACTGTATGTCCATCAATTTCAAAATTAATGATATTAATTGATTTAATAACTTCATCGACATATTTTATTTCCAAAGTATTACCATTAGCATTATATGAAAGATTTTCTTCCAAAGCTGGTAGATTACTAATTGCCATACTTATATTATTTGATCCCGTATAGATATAATTATTTTCTTCATTGTATTGATAAACGCTATTTTCTAAGACAAAATTATAATCACGATATATACTAATTGTATATGTTTCTGAAGTAACACCATCTTCAGCCGTTACAATATATTGATAAACATTCGTACCATAATGTAATGGTAAAGCCCCAATTATCGCACTTCCGCCAAGTGTTGCATTATTATCATTTAACGTAGCACTAATATTAACTTCACTAACATCGGCACTAACTTCCGCAGCATATTCAAAGATATTGCTATTAAATTGTTTATCTAATGATACATCTGTAATAACGATATTACTTAATGTGGCATCATTATTTTTAATTCTAATACTAGTTTGAACATCTGCTAATGATTCCATATTATAATCCTCATCACAAAGTTCAATATTTATTAATTTTACCGTATAATTTGTTCCTGGAACAACATCCCCAGGCAATGTTACATCAAGCGCCCCAATTACATATTCACTTTCCATTAATGAAGATGCAACCATCGCAAATCCATTTTCTGTTTCGGTATTGAAACAAGGATCTCCGTTTCCATCAACGCATTGTGGATTAATCGTAAAATCATAACTTCCACCATGCTCAAGATCATAATTAGCATTAACCGAATAATAACTTTTCGCTACTGGCGATAAAGTTAAACTACAAGTAACTGTTTCACTTGCTACGGCTGTTTCAGGACATGTAATACTTAATGATGTTGTATTTAAACTAAATGTTCCTTTGTGTTCCAATTTAGGAAATACACCAATTAATAAGAATAGCGCCACAGCAATAACAATAATTAAATATCTTTTTTTGATAAACCCAATTGTTTTTTTCATTTTTTCTTCACCTTACTTCTAATTATTCTAATAATATTTATAATTATTACACCACTTATAATTGCAATAAATAGCCATTTATAATCTTTTTTTTCTTTTTGAGTTTCAATATTAATAACATACTCCTGGCTTTCATTATTTGCTGAGGTAACTTTTATTGTTATTGCACTACCATCTTTAAGATTATTATTTCCAATAATTTGATATTTAGCAGTACTATCTTCAAGTGTTGGCGTAATCTGCAACTTCTTTTCACTACCAATAATCAAAGTATATTCAAAAACATCTTTATAAAATTCTAATTCATAATTCTTAATTTGAATATCAACTAAATACTTACTACTAATTACCGGTTCTTCAGATGTATTATCATTTTTCTGAGTTGGTTTTTCATTCTCTTTCGTTGTCGTTACTTCTGCTTCAGAATTAGCTTTTTTCGTTGTGGTATTTTCGACCTTTTTAGTAGTTGTCGTCACCACTTCACTAGTTTTTATTTGCTTTGAAATGGCTGGTATTTGAACTGGCTTAACATTATCATCATAAAGAATAATTGAGCTAAGCAATAGTGTTCCCGAATCTTCTTTCATTCGCAACTTAACATCACATATTTTAAAATCATCTTTAAATGTATCTGCCGTAAAAAGTTTTATGTCTCCCTTTTCGCCATCGCCTTGCCAATTATTACTATCGACGACGACCGATAGTAATTCAACTGAAGATGAAACACTTAATTTCATATCAATACCAGTTACTCCCGATACACTATTACCATTCAAAGAACATACAAATTCTTTATTAAGCTCAATGCTATCTGGGCATTTAATAGTGATACTACCGGCAAAGATAATTGAAGGAAAAAGGAGTAGTCCACAAATCAGCAATATTTTTTTATACATATTATCCCTCTCCACCTACTATATATATCATAACAAAAAATTAACAAAAAGTAAACAATATAATTATAAGAAAAAAGCGCAATTAATGTGCTTTATAATTTATTACTAATTATCCTTCTCAATACCATCCGCTTTTAATACTGATAAAAAGGCTTCTTTGGGAATATCGACCCTTCCAATTGTTTTCATCTTCTTTTTACCTTCTTTTTGCTTTTCTAATAGTTTTCTTTTTCTAGTAATATCACCACCATAGCATTTTGCTAAGACATCTTTTCGCATAGCTTTAATATCACTACGAGCAATTACCTTACTGCCAATTACCGCCTGAACGGGTACCTCAAATAATTGTCTAGGAATTATTTCTTTTAAATTATCGACAATTACTCTTCCCCTTTTATAAGCAAAATCTTTGTGGACAATAACTGAAAGAGCATCGACGACTTCACCATTTAGCATAATATCCATTTTAACTAAATCGCTTTCTTTATAACCTATTATTTCATAATCAAATGAAGCATATCCCTTCGTATAGCTCTTTAATTTGTCAAAAAAATCATAAACAATTTCTGATAACGGAATTTCATAATGAATATTTACCCTTGTCGTATCAATATACTCGGTACTAATATATGTGCCTCTTTTTTCTTGACACAGTTCCATAATTGAACCAATATATTCATTTGGAACATAAATATTAGTTTTAATATATGGTTCTTCAATTGAATTTATCTTAACTTTAGGCGGAAATTCACTCGGATTATCAACATATATTAAAGTTCCATCGGTTAATCCGATCTTATAAATAACTGATGGTGCTGTTGCAATAATATCAACATTAAATTCTCGTTCAATTCGCTCCATAATAATATCTAAGTGCAATAAACCTAAAAAGCCCGTTCTAAAACCGAATCCTAGCGTTTGAGACGTTTCTGGTTCAAATGATAATGAAGCATCGTTTAGTTTTAATTTTTCTAGTGCTTCCCTCAGATTAGGATATTTTTTACTATCGATTGGATATATTCCACAAAAGACCATTGGTTTTAATACTTTATATCCAGGAAGTCCATCTAAGCATGGATTACTGGTCGAAGTTATCGTATCTCCTACTCTTACACTATCAATTGATTTTATGCTAGCACATAAAAAACCCACTTCGCCAGCTGATAGTGTCTTAACATTTTCTTTTTTGGGCATATGATAACCAAGTTCTGTTACCTGATAATTATCACCAGTCGTAAACATTTTAATACTATCACCGACACTGACGCTACCGCTAATCACTCTAATCAACGAAACAACTCCTAAATATGAATCAAAATAACTATCAAAAATTAAGCATCTTAACTTATCGTCATAATCAATTTTAGGAGCAGGAATTCTTTCGACAATTGCCTCTATTAACTCCGGAATACCTTGTCCAGTTTTGGCTGACGTCAGCAATATTTCTTCTTCTTTGAAACCAAACATTTTATTAAGTTCACTTATTCTTTTAGGAATATCAGCACTAGGTAAATCAATCTTATTAATAACTGGTATTATTTCTAAATTGTTTTCCATCGCTAGATAAATATTGGATAACGTTTGTGCCTCAATTCCTTGAGCGGCATCGACAATCAAAACAGCTCCTTCACAAGCAGCCATACTTCTACTCACTTCATAAGTAAAATCGACATGTCCAGGAGTATCAATTAGATTAATAATATAATCTTTATATTTTAATCTAACCGCATTTAATTTAATTGTTATGCCTCGTTCTCTTTCGAGATCCATATTATCTAATATTTGATCCTTCATTTCTCGTTTATCAATTGCTCCCGTATATTCCAAAATACGATCAGCTAAAGTACTTTTACCATGATCAATATGGGCAATAATGCAAAAGTTTCTTATTTTAGTTATATCCATAATATTCGTCCTCACTAACAATTATAACATATTAGTAATATTTTATAAAAAAAACTATTTAAATTAAATAGTTTTTATTCAGACACATCTTCTTCAGTATCAGTAATGGGTTCATATAAATTATAATAATATTTAACAGATGATTCATAATCAAAGGTAGCAGTATCCATAATTTTAATAATCTCTGTTAAATTATCAACATAAGATTGATTTTCAGTAAGTGTCTCTAAAAAGACTTGAATTACAAAATCATCAACTGAATTGAAATAACACAAATGCATATTTTCATTACCATCGACATTACTAAAAATTAAAACTTCTTTATCAGATATTGTCTCAACAGAATAACTATCAAAAGTATAACCCGTTTTTTCCAATAAAGCACGTAATCCTTCATTATCTCCAAATATAAAATCATTGCTATTTAAAATTGGCTCAGTTACTGCTATATAATTATCTGTTCGTAATTCAAAACCATATTCATCAAGCACATTATATTGAACACCGGTCGGAATAGTGAAAGTAAATTTTTTGAATTCTTGCTCTCTAGGTCCTTCCGTTGCTTGATTGCTATGAGTCTTAATCCATTTATACGTAACCATACACAATGCTAGTATTGCAATAATATCCACCAAAATAAGTAATACCTTAAATATTTTTTTATCTTTCATTCTTTTTCCTCCAATTACAAATTCCCTCTATAATAGAATTATAGCAAACATTATTTTTTTTGTCATTAAAAAAATACTAATTATTAGTATTTTTTTAATCCAAATCATGTCGTGCTAAAATTTGAGCTGGTGTCTTTCGCATCGTATTAAAGACCGGTATTAATGATATTACAATATTAAATACATAAAGAACAATAATACATAAAAGGATTACCCCATAATTCATAACATAATTTTTGCTTATATAATTAATTTCAGATATTACACTGATACAATATCCCATAAATAAGACTCCTGGAATTGATGTCAAAGTTGTAATCGCAAATGCTTCGCCCATAAACATCTTATAAATATCGCTTTTTTTAACACCAATCGCACGATATATTCCAACTTCTTTGATTCTTGATAGAAATGATGATCTGGTCATTAAAATGATTTCTATTAGTGATATTCCTAACATTATGGCTGCCACAATCAAACTAGATGTCATGCTTTCTTTATGTTCCTTCATATAGCTTTCTTTATCAGCCGTATAAACATCGATAACTCTTTTATCTAACACCTTAAAATCATCAATTATTTTTTGCTTATCAGTGGCATAAATAATCATATTATTACTCTTCTCGATAAGTTCATATTTGTTAGTATTGGCATTGACAAAATAACTATTGATATCATCGGCTGAATCGTAGTAACCAACAACTTTTAATTTATGATCATTTATCTTTAAATCATCAATATATTTATCTAATTTGAAAGTATCCCTCAAGCTTTCATTGACAATTACTTCATAATCACTTGTTGGAGCATGGCCTTTAAAGACATGTATCTTTCCTTTATATAAATCGTAGTCGTATACTTTACCATCATTACTATCGTCATAATAACCGCCCATATATTCCATATCAGAAGAGCTCTTACTATTATCGATTATTTTAATAAATTCACTTTCCGCGGTATAGATTGAAGGACTTTCCATGTCGACAATTCCTACAATCGTATATTCAAATAAACGATCTCCTAAATAAACTTTATTACCAACTAATTTACTAACTTCATATAAACCGATCATTTTAATATTTTCCGTGTTTTTATAAACCATCTTGTCAACGACAATTTCTTTTTCAGTTTCCGGCATCTTACCATATATTATATCTTCATCTTTAAGCATCTTAACACTAGCAAGTGAGCCATTAATCGATATTCCAACATGCTCAGTCTGATAATAATTACTCGAATCAATAAACATATTTATATTACTATTACCTGGTAAAACATAATTAATGCCTTCCATTTCTTCATATTGTAGATAATCTTTAACACTTATTTTTCTACTTTGAAGCATCAAATAATTCTTATTTGTCTTAATAAAATCTTTATCATCAATGGTTGATATACCTAATAGATTACTAACCGAATATGTTACAAATAAAGATGCTAGAAAGAAACCAGCCAAAAGAATTTTCTTGACAAAAGAATATTCAAATACTTTCTTAAAACCATTACTAAAAATTGTAAATATATTAAAAATTGATGAATATCTAAGCTTTAAATTATTATTGATTATCTTATCAAAATCGAAAGAATACTTTTCATAAACACTTTTATCAAGTTGTTTATAATTTTCATTAACAAGTTCGATATTGGAAGCATTATCGATAACTTCCACTTTATCATCGGTTTTATTTTTAATATAGATATTCCCATTTTTAAAAACAACAATTAATTTTAGTTTTTCTTTTTTATCACTATACATATCGATATCGACATTATTATCTTTAATTTCATCTTGATATTTAAAATCTTTTAGATAAAAAGTATTATCGATTCGATAATCTAAATTATCAGTATTTTTATTTTCATAATCTTTGACTACTTTTCCATCTAATACTTCGATTATTCTTGTCGCGTAAAATTTGGCAAGTGGTACTTCGTGGGTAACTAAAATAACTAATTTATCATTGGAAATTGATTTAATAATATTCATTATTTCAATTGTATTCTTACTATCCAAATTACCAGTTGGTTCATCCGCCAAGATAATATCGGGGTTTTTAACTAACGCTCTCGCAATGCCTACTCTTTGCCTTTCACCACCTGAGAGCATGCCACAAGGACGATACCTATAACGATACATCCCTAGTCTTGTCAGAATATATTCGACACGCTTTTTAATTTCTTTCTTATCTTTAATTCCAATCATTCTTAGAACCATCGATACATTATCATAAACACTTTTATTATCAATTAATTTATAATCCTGGAAAATATAGCCAACTTGTAAATTACGAAGTTTATCTTTACGATACGTATTGATGGTAGTGATCTTTTTATTATTAATATATATCTTACCATTATTAACTTTATCCAAACCACCAATCGCATTTAAAAGTGTTGTTTTTCCGCAGCCACTAGGCCCTAAAAGAGCAATCAGTCCTCTATCAGGGAGTTCTAAACTAGTATTATCGATAACATGAATTTGATTTCTCTTATGACGATTATAATATTTATTAAGTTTCTCTATTCTTATCATCTTATACTTCCTCCCTATATGATTTCATAGCACTCTTTTTAAATATTTTATTGGCATATCTAGTCCCAATCATATATGACATAAAGATTAAGATAACGTACATTAGAATATAATCTTTTAATTCAAGATATTCCATAATATTACTAATAAATTTAATATAAATAACTTTATATTTAACTAATAAAGTTATCGTTAAATATCCTAAATAAGCTAATGTTGCATCCATGAATAATTCAATATTAAGAATATGTTTTACATGTTTTGCATTAGCTCCCAAAATACGAAGCGTTGAATAATAAACATTTCTTGATTTCAAAATTAATTTAATAACAAAATATGAAATAAAGAACAAAGTTACTACCAAGACAATAAGCACTACCAACTTTAAAATTTTTAATATTTTCAAAGCCTCTGTCCCCATCATATCTAATGTTTTTCTTATCTGTAATGTTTCATATCCAAGAGTCTCTAGTTTATCGCTTACTTCGTCGACATTATTAACTTTATCGCTAAAGACTGATGCTTGATAACTATCGGTATCAAACAAACGATTATAATCACTCGGATTAATAAACATTGAACCAAAAGTCATACTATTCTTGTTAATGCCTAATAAGCTATTAGCATTTTTTTCATTGTAAACATTTTTTATTGTCAACTCTAATTTATCTTTATAATATAAATTATTGACAATAATATTAATTGATTTATTCTTACATTCATATTCACTGCATGCATAACTCATTCCTTCAGAAACATATGCATAACCAGATGAAACTCGATCACTTACTTGAATATCAAAAGTATCTCCTGGAGCATTATAACTGTCATAATTCTTACCATTATTTTTAACGATAACCTTACTATGTTCACGGTTGATATCTTTCATGAAATTATTTAATAATTTTTCACTAATATATATTTTATCCATTTGAACGTAAGTACCCTTGGCATATTTTACTCCGACTACTTTTACACTATAATTATTCTTATCGCCATTATAGTAATAAGTTTTTTCAATTGCTTCTTTTAATTTATCTGAAAAATAGTAATTATCCTTATCAGTTACATAAATTATTTCATTCTCTTTTTCCGGCATTCTACCATAATCTAATTCACCATCAAAAGCATTTATATCCATTAATTTACCATTGACACTGAAATAATTACCATCAACCGATTCAAACCAAACTGAAGAATCTAACATAATATCATTTTCGACGACACTATCAACATGCTTTATTTTTTTAATTTTTTCAAATTCATCTTTAGTAATTGTACTACCATCTTTTTTCTTTATGACAATTCTTGTATCACTCGTATCATTAAAGAAATAATTGACTCCCAATTTTCCCTCTTCATATTCATCCTTTTGAATTGATCCATAGACACTTAATAAACTAGTCGCAATGAATAAGAAAACAAATAAAATCAGTAAAAACTTAGGGATAATATTAAAGGTATTTCTAATTCCTAATCTAAACATATTAAATAATCCAATACTCTTATTTCGGCTTTCAAATACATCATCGATTTTATCAGTTGTTGTAACTTCTTTATCCGAAATAACTCTTCCATCATGCATCTTAATTACTCGCGTGGCCAAATCTTTTATTTCATCAAAATTATGAGTAACGACAATGACTAATTTATCTTTTGAAATGTCTTTTAATAATTTAATAACATCTTTAGCTGATTTACTATCCAAATTACCAGTTGGTTCATCCGCTACGATAATTGGTGTTTCTTTGGCTAGTGCTCTCGCGATTGCTACCCTTTGTTTTTGACCACCAGATAGTTTAGATACCTTGGTCTTTTTATATTTCTTTAAACCGACTTTATCAATTAATTCCAATACCTTAGTTTTTACTTCTTTTCTTTTATAACCATTTAAAAGCATCACGAGTTCAATATTTTGATATACCGTATAACTATTAACTAAATTAAAGTTCTGGAAGATATTAGAAACGTATTTTTTACGATACTCTTCAAAATCGCTTTCGCGATAATGGCTTGTTTCTTCACCATTGATATACATTTCTCCTTCTTCGTAACTATCTAGTCCACTAATAACATTTAATAGCGTACTCTTACCACTGCCAGATTCACCAATAATGGCAACAAATTCACCAATCTTAAATTCGACATTAATGCGACTAAAACCAGCGGCAATAACCCCTTTGCTATAATAAAACTTTGATACATTTTTTAACTTTAGCATTTTATCATCCTTTCTAAATCATTATATCACTCTATTAGAAAAAATTTTACTCTTCGTAAAGTTTTTCATAATTTTCTTTAATTTGTGTCAAATTAGCACTTGAAATATATACTTTTTCAATTTCATAATATTTATCATTATCATCAAATATATAAGTATTAATCTTTTTATCTTTAAACTGTTTTAATACTTCATTAAAGGCTTTAATGCCATCATAATTAGCTGTAATAGAGATAACTTTATATCTATTTTCGTATTCATCTTCGTCATATAAATAGTATACATAAGTATTTAAATTGATATTTTCCGGAGCTTTCGCTTCAATTTTGATATCGGCATAATCATCATCAAGAACGATTTTACTATCATCTAGTTTTGTCAAATCATGAATAACTAAATTATCCTGCATTGAAATAGTTATAACTTGTTCTTTATCCATTGCTATTTCATCATTGACTATTTCAAAATCATGTAAACTAGCCATTGATACTCCAATTCCAATACCAATTAGTGAAATACTAATAATGAAGACCATAAACATTCTTTGATAAGCATTCTTCTGATTAAATACCAAATTATACATAAACCAAAGAATTAATAAAGCAAATGCTAACATGCCAAGTAAAGCTAAAGTAATCCCGTTAAAGAATAAACCATATAAGATATAACCTAAACTAATCACAAATAATATCATCAAGAAGACAAAAGTTATAATTACTGGTATTGCTAAACAAATAGCTAAAAGTTTTAAGAAGAAGATAAATATCTTACCAATCTTTTTAAGTAAGTTAAAGCTACTATGTTCTGGATCTCTAATAACTACTTTGTATTCTTTTTTTTCCTTTAATTCTTTAATTGGTTCTTCGATTGTTTTTTCAGATACACTATCATCAGTAACAACAATATAATAATCTAAGTATCTCGTTTTAAACACCTTGACGATAATGATACAACCTAAGATAATCCATATAGCTTGAATTAAAGCATCAAAAATTGATAACACAAAATGCAAAATATTAGTTGGAAGAAACATAAAAATTCTTCTAATTACACCGACAATTAATGCATTGGAAATGGCTGCAGCAGCCCAAATGACTAATACTAAAATAATCATTTCAAATAATACTTTTAGTTTTTCAACAAATTTCATTGACCAAAACATATTAACTGATTTGCTGATAAAGTCAAAGAAGATATTTAATGTTTCCATTAGATTAAATTTCTTACTTGTTTCATTATTCTTACCACTACTAGTATCATCATTAATAAGTTCATCCAGACTAGTATTAAATATCTTACTTATTTGAATTAGTTTTTCCGTATCAGGATAAGCTGTGCCACTTTCCCACTTCGATACCGCTTGTCTTGAAACATTTAGTTTATCCGCTAATTGTTCTTGAGTAACATTGTTCTCCTTTCTTATTTTTTGCAGTTTGTCACAAAATTTCATTTTTCTCACCTCTGACGCAATTATATAATACAACGTGGTTGCGCACTACCAACTTATAGTTGTTTTTTGTACGCTTTTAGTTGCAATTACTATTATATTATATCTTTTTAAGGAAAACAACCTATATTTTGTGTTATAATTGTTATGGAGTTGATAATAATGAATATTCAAAAATATTTTGATCCCAAAAGAAGATTTATTGGTAATTATTCATTAAATGATTTAAGGCATATTGACTACATTACCATTAATGATGATATACCAGATCAAGATATCGCTAATATTGAACATTTGAAAAGTGGTATAAGCATTAGTATAAAAGCCAACTATATTACCCAAGAAGAAGAAAATAAGTATTATCGAAATGTCAAAAAGATTCTTACTAAAATGCTTAAATATCATAAAAAATATAATCTAAGTATCGACGTTAATAATCGCGAATTGTTTCGTAAAAGTGGCATCCTTTCAATCATTCCTAAAAATGTCGAAATAAACATTCGCAACAACGAATATATTTACACTATCAGTGACTATCTGATGGAAGAAGAAAAGCTAGAGAAACTAATTGCCCCTATTCGTGAAGCTAATTTGTCACCTCTCGAAAAATATTTGGCTATTTATGACATTGTTAAAAGTTTTAAACCTTATAAAGAAAATAACACTGATAAACGTCAAAGCCGCGATCTTCGATACATCTTAAAAGATGATAATGAATATATTGTTTGTGTTGGTTTTGCTAGATTATTATTAGAATTATTAACCCGTGCAGGCATCCCTTGCAAATACATTCACGTTGATGTCGATAGTTCACGTGAAGTTGATCAAACAATAAATCACGCTGGTCATGCTAGAAATCTTGTTAAAATTGACGATGATAAATATGGTGTCCATGGTATTTATCTATCAGATAGCACTTTTGATAGTGGAGTTAGTCAAAATACATATATTCATAGTTTGCTTACTTTTGATCGTTTAAAAGAAGCTAAAAAACTAGAAAAGTTAAATGATCTCGATTTGTTATTAGATTTCCATAATTTAAATGAATTTGAAAAGAAAATTACATATTATTTAAAAAAAGAAGATAATGAATTAAAAGGAAACGTTAATAGTGATCTTGATTTAACCAAAAGAATTTATAAATCATTATATTTAAAGATTATGGAGATACTACTATGTATTAATGAACCATTATTTATTAAATTATATAACGAATATAATAATGATTTATATAACAATATTAATGATATCGATATAAAATTATTAAATGAAATCATTAGTAGATTTACTACTGAATACTATCGATATATTATTACCGTTATCAACAAACCAATTGAAATGAATACTATTTTAACAGCGGCCACAGCCGCTAAAAAAGAAATTAGCAAAATTGAAAACGAAGAATTTGTTACTTGGTTAAGAAAGCTTATTGATGATAATCTAGTTGCTCAAAAAACAATGTTTCCATATGTTTATAATCCAAATAACGATACTGAAGCATATTTGGAAGAACGTAAAGCAAAAAAATAAAGAGGCTACGCCTCTTTTATTAGTTTATAACAGTCACGAACAATCATGACTTCTTCATCGGTTGGAATAACATAAACTGGTATTTTTGATTCTTCGGTGGTAATTATTCCCTCTTTTAAATCATGCCCATAGCCAATATTATCGTTGGCTATTTTATTTACATATATTCCCATTGGTGATGATAATTTATTAATTAAAGTTTCTCTTATTACGGTATTATTTTCTAAAACACCGGCCGTAAAGATTATTGCATCTACCTTAGCATTTAATTCAAAATAGTATTCAGCAATATGTTTAATAATCGAATCCATGAATATTTCATATGCTAATTCAGCTTGCTCGTCTCCTTCGTTAATAAGCGCCATCATATCACGGAAATCATTTTTTCCACATATTCCTTTTAAACCACTCTTCTTGTTTAATTCATTCATTATTTCATCTAGACTCATTTTGCTTTCATCAGCCATAAATTTAATGATTGATGGATCGATTCTTCCACTACGAGTGCCCATTACTAAACCATCCAATGGTGTCAAGCCCATTGAAGTATCATATGATAATCCATTCTTAATACAAGTAATACTTGCTCCACTACCAACATGACAAATAATTAAATTGACATCTTCTTTGTTTAATAATTCTTTCATCTTATTGGTAATATATTTATGACTTGTCCCATGAAAACCATATTTTCTTACTTTATATTTAGTATACCATTCATAAGGTACCGCATAGATATAACTAACTTTGGGCATTGTTTGATGGAAGGCTGTATCAAATACTGCTACTTGTTTTGCTTTTGGTAAACATTCCATCATTGCTTTAATGCCATCAATTTCACCTGGATGATGAAGAGGTCCTAAATTAGTCATATTGATGATATCGTTTAATACTTTATCATCGATAACAACGGAATCGCTATATATCTCTCCACCATGCAAAACACGATGTCCAATTCCTTTAATTTCACTCATTTCTCTAACAATACCATTGTTGATTAATTCTTCAACCATAACATTAGCTGCTTCCTTATGATTATCCAGCTTTTTAGCTCCCGTAATTTTTTCCCCATTATAATTGATTGTCCAAAAACTATCATCTAATCCTATCTTTTCGATATAACCTTTTGCAATTAATTCTTCATTGGGCATTTCATATAATGAAAACTTAAGGGATGAACTGCCACAATTGACTACCAAATATTTTTCATTCATAACTACACCTCTATTACATCATAGCAAAATATCGTTTAAAAATCTATAAATTATGATTAATTTGACAAGAAAAAAATCGAGATACACTCGATTTAAAATTTCAAATGGTGACGCGTACGGGATTTGAACCCATGAATGCATGCGTGAAAGGCATGTGTGTTCAACCACTTCACCAACGCGCCAACAAAAA
>ONWZ01000087.1 GCA_900321645.1 uncultured Eubacteriales bacterium
CATAACTTTTCCCTTTTTCAATTAAATAGGCTGAATTAAGTCCAGCTATATATCCATTATACAAAAGTTCATCTAACTCGTCATTATCTATTAAGAAATATTTAATAAATTCACTTGTGTCTAATTTTTGTTGACTAACCTTTTTACAATTAAAAGCAATAAAGTAATGATTGAAGGCCGCTGAACAACCTTGATCTTGATAAAATGAACCAACATGAATTAGATTGTCACTTGTATATCCAGTCTCTTCTAAAAGTTCTCTTTTAGCAGCCTCAATTGGTTCTTCACCTGTTTCAATATAACCAGCCGGAAGTCCTACTCCTACCGTCCCCTTGGTAAATACTCTAGGCTCAATCGCAATAATTGTTTTCCCATCTTCTGTAATTGGATAGACAACTACCGCACTACCATCCTTTTCATTTTTTAAAATTCTTTCTCGTCTTATCGTTTCGCCATTATTTAATCGACATAAATAACTCTCAATTGATAAGAAATGATTACCATCTTGCTTTTCCATACATATTGTCTTTAGTTCTTTTAGTGTCTCAATAATTTCTTCTCTCACCATAGACACCTATATCTTTCTAACTAATTTCTTTGCATTAATAATCATTTCATTTTTAAAATTAACATAACTTTCTGTACCATCGACATAATAACCATGTGGTTTTTCAATCCTTTTCACTTCAGGATACATCGTCATCATTTGCTTATTACAATAATCTCTCTTTTCCATAATAGATGGATCATCGTAAACTAACTTTCCTTTAACAAAAATTGGTTTTTGTAATCTAATTAGTTCAAAATTACTAATCACAGTCCTTTTTAACATATCAGTTGGACTAACTATTAATAATTCACTTTTATTGATATCTTCATCTTGTCTAGTCATAATATCAGCTATGGCATAACCACTTTCTTTATCATAAGCACGATATAATTTCTTAAAATCAGGATTTACAATCTTAATCGCATCATTACTTAATTTAATCGTTGGTCGACCATTTATTGCCACTTCCTTATAAACACATCCCATGCGGCCTTCTGGTTTAGAAATATTATCACCAACACCTAAACTATCAAATATAGCACCTTGGCTCCTTAAAGACTCAATTGTTTTATCAGTAAGCCCATTACTTAAACATATCTTGGCTTGAGAGAAACCTGCGGCGTCCAGCATCTTTCTCGTTTCTTTAGATAAATAAGCTAAATCCCCCGAATCGATTCTCACTCCAATATGACTAACATCAAGATTATTCTTTTTCATATATTCAAATGTTTTAATTGCATTAGGAATACCACTACGCAAAGTATCAATTGTATCGACAAGCAAAATACAATTATCAGGATAGGTCTTAGCATAAGCCATAAATGCATCTAATTCATTATCATATGATTCAATAAAACTATGCGCCATTGTACCCATTGCCTTTAAATTTAACATATCAGCTGCTAAAACATTACTAGTACCAACACAGCCTGCCATAATTCCATATATGGAAGCATCGATAGCGGCTTCGCTACCATCAGCACGCCTTGCACCAAATTCCATTACCGGAATCCCTTTAGCAGCTTCGATAATTCTTCTTGCACCAGTCGCATGTTCCATTGCCCCATTAATAATTGATAATATCGCAGTTTCTACTATCTGTGCTTCAATAAGCGGTGCCTTAACTGTCAAAAGCGGTTCATTTGGAAATACTGGTGTTCCATCCGGTATCGCATATACATCTCCACTAAATTTAAAGTTTTTTAAATAGTTTATAAATTCTTCTGAATAGCCTTTCCTACGAAAATAAGCCAGTTCTCTTTCATCAAATTTTAAGTTTTCAATAAAAGGAATAATCTTATCAAGTCCTGCCATAATGGCGTATCCACCATCATTAGGAACCTTTCTAAAGAATACATCAAATACTGCTTCATCACCCTCTTTACCATTTATAAGATAACCATTAGCCATCGTATACTCATATTCATCAGTAAGTAATGTATAATTTCTAGCAAGTCTTTCATATCCATTAGATAATTTCATACTATCTCCTCTTTCCTAAAACCTTTATTCCATTAGCTTGCATCATATTTAAAGCATCATTAGTAACCTTATCAGCATTATGTAGTGGTGCATCAAATGTATCGATAGCATCTTCATGTACACATACCTCAACATCTCTATTTGTTTGATCAAAGAAAGTTCTAAGCCCAATTGCTCCATTTTCTACGCATACTTCAGATAAACATCCCATAAGTCTTATTCTTTCTAATTTATAAAATTTTATTAGATCTTCATAAAAGAATGTTGCATACATCAAATTAGTACTATTCTTAAAATAAGTAATCCCCATCTTTTCATACTTTTTTAATTCATCAATTACCTCAGTTTCTTTTGTGCCTTTTATACAATGAGGACCATAAGTTTTAAATTCAACCGCGTCAATAGGATGACTATCCCTTACAAATACAATCCCCGTTTTGTCATCTTTTGATGCCTCTTCTAATAATTCAATTTGTCTTGGTACAATTCTCATTATTGAAGGTGCTGCTAGTTTTCCTTCCTTTACAAAACCATTTACCATATCAATGGTTATAAGCAATTCCCTAACACCTCTTAGTTTTTCAATGTCATTATTAATTGTTTTCATACTATCATTCCTTTCTTTTTAACAATTTATTAATAACATAACTTAATAATTAAGAGATACTTAATAATATTTTGTTAAAAACAAAACTTTTAATTTTAACAAGTATCTCTCTTGTTAATAACATTTTATTAAAAACAAATGAATTTGTCAACCCTTTTTTGCAAATTTCATTACTTTTTTTTTACTTAATAGTTAACAAAGTGCTTATTCATGACGATTTGCTTGACTTTTGAAATTTATCTTAATATAATTACAAAGAGTATTTAAGTAGTTAGTGTCTGCCTCCATTCATTCATTTGAATAGAAAGGAGGCTTGATAGAATGAAAAAGCGTGAATCTCATATTCATTTGCTTAAGTATATTACTATCATTTTATCACTCCTATTAGCAATGATAGTTGTAGTAAAAAAATGACACTAGTCGTAATAGACTAATGTCCTAATCATCTTTGAGGCAGACATTCAATTACTTGAATGCTCTCTTTTTTTATTATATGAGATTTCCTCTTCAATATACATTATATACTAATTAAATAAAAAATACAAGCAATCTCTTAAAAATTAAACATCAACCATTCAGGTTTAAAAATTAACAAAATACCTATTCCAAGTAATAATATTCCACCAATTAATTTAGATAATTTGCCATACTTTGTTGAAAAGCCAGTTAATTCCATTGTTGACATAGCCACTATAAAAACTATTAAATCATCAAGTAAAAAAGCAATCATATAAATAGCTATATAAATCCCTTTTGCTAAAGCACTTGGATGATTTAGTGATAGTATCTCAATAAACATAACTGGTAGTCCCGCTGAGCAAGCAAGTTCCACAATATTTACTGATACCGCCAAAGCCATTGCTCCAAGTAATGCTAAAACCAACTTCTTTTCACTAGTAAACTTCTTAATCTTATCAAATATCTTATTTCTTTTCTTGTCGTCAATTACATCGCATCCATTGTCTTTACGATGCTTTACATAACTAGATAAATTAATCCCAGCACCAATTAGTGCAATAAGTCCAATAATTAGTCTTACATAATTAATTGATAAAAGTAATGTTGCTGCATTTAACCATGCTAACATAAATAATAAGTAAACTAAAGCAGATGTTAATAAGAAAGTTATTCCAATAATGAACATTCTTTTCTTGTCATTCATACCAATTAACATACTAATTAAGAAAAGTAATACCCACATTGCACATGGATTAAAACCATCAACTAAACCAATTAAGATAGATACAACCGGTAAAGCCATATTCTTTAAACTTATTTCTTTGCCAAATATCTTTATCTTATGCTCAGTTTTTTCAGCAATATATTGATTTACATCTGATTCATCACCCGTAACTGGATAACTTGGTAATTTAATATTGCCAATATATTCTCCAGTTCTATCGACATAGCCATTATCTGAATAGTATTCAATTGCGCCAATAAATCTATCAGCATAGTTTTCTCGACTGAAGCCTTTAAAATACTTATCGCCAATTACCGTAAAGGGAGTCCCTACAACTTGTGTATCATAAAGGCTTGAAACTTCTGCCAATAATATAGCATTTTCTTCATTTCCTATTTCATACATATAAATACTCACATTAGGATAATCATCTTTTATTTCACTCAAGAATTCAATTTCTTCCTTACAATGTGGGCAAGTATCTGAATGAAATAGATAAATATTTACTAAGTTCTTTTCACTATCAGCTAGTACTAAACCAACATTTAAAACAAAGATAACGAAAACAAATAATATTCTTTTAATTATTTTCATACTTATCAATCATCCTTCGTAAAGTATCCTCACTTTGTTCCCCGATTAAACGCTCTAATTCGTGATTATCCTCATCTACAAAAATAACAATTGGCAATACTTTACCCGCTTCATATTTTTGTACTTCATTACTATTCATATCATAATCTAGATTGACAATATCTAAATTAGGATAATCATTCGTAATCTTATTCCATACTTTTTTCATAACTAAGCATCCCGGACACCACACTGCCCCAATCTTAATTATTCTCATTTTATCACCTACATATCAAGTTTTTTATAACATTCATCAAATACAGATAAGAATCTATCTGCTTCTTCTTCCGTCGTCTTATAAGATAAACTAACTCTTAAACTATGATTAGATAAATCTTTATCCTTAGTCAAAGCATATACTGCATTTGACATACTATTGGCACTAGAACATGCACTCTTCGTAGAAATATATATTTCATTACTATCTAAGGCATGTAAAAATGTTTCAGGTTTGATCTTTCGCAAACTAAAATTAATCGTATGCGGCATACTATTAACAGTACTATTAATATGTACTAAAGGATACTTCTTTAATTTATCGCATACACGTTTATTTAACTTGCTAATATATTCCATATTCTTATCAACATTAGGAACAATTAATTCCATCGCTTTCATTAATGAAACAATTAATGGTAAAGCAGGTGTTCCACTCCTAAAAGCAGTTGTACTCTTACCACCATGAATTAATGGTAATAAATCAACATTTTCTTTCTTAATTAATAAACCAATACCCTTCATACCATATATCTTATGTGCAGACATACTAGCAAGATCAATATCAGTTAAATCAACCGGTATCTTTCCTAATGCTTGTGTACAATCAACATGGAAAAAGCATTTTGGATAGTCTTTTAAAATCTTAGTGATCCCCTTAATTGGTTGTCTAAGTCCTATTTCACTATCAACCATACATACACTAACTAAGATTGTATCATCTCTAAGTAACCTTTTTAAATCATCTAAATCTACTAACCCATTATCATCAATTTTA
>ONWZ01000088.1 GCA_900321645.1 uncultured Eubacteriales bacterium
AAAATCTATTCGTTTTTTTCAAAATCGATTTGAAAATTTAAAAACTCTTAGGAGGCGATCGCTCTATCCTACTGAGCTACGAGGACATCAACATAATTATACCACAAATAAAATAATCTTGCTAAGAAGATTATTTTTGCATCATATTTAATAGATTAATTTTAAATATATCTTTTTCAGCATGTGATTTAGATACCATAACGCCTTTATAGGTTGTTAATTCTTCTTGATGCCCTTCAACTAATATATCATCAGGGGTAGTAATATCATCTAACATAATAATATGTTGTTTGTGATAAGCGGTATATTTTAAGATAATATCGCCATGAACTTTACTAAACATCGCATCAGTTGGCAATTTTAATTCATATGTTACTGTATTTTCTTTTTCATTACGTGAAGACACTACTCCAATAAAATTACCATCGCGTAGACTTGGATAAAAATCAAATAATAGTTTTTTATATGCTAACATATTATATTTTTTGACAGCACGTTCTTTTTTACGATATTCATTTTCATTTAAATATTCAATTACGTAATTATTATTCATGGCTTCACTCCTTCCATATTTTTTCTTTATGGCTTAATATAATATCATCTTTTTCCTTATTTGTCAAGGGTTTATGATTATTTATCAAACAGCCGTTTTAATAACTAAAATATATTTTCATTTTTTGCTATCTTGTGATATAATTATTACGATAGGAGGCATATGCATGAATACACTTACAGTTAAGAATGGCATTGAACTCGCCCACTTTGATAATTATACACTATATAAGATGTATACTAAAAATAATACTAAATTCTTTATATGTCTTCCTAGTAGTCAACAAGAAACATATCAAATGATGATCGATTTTCCTGAAGCATATTACACTTCTTTATTGGAACAAGAAAAAATTGATGAAATTAATCATATTTGTGATACTTTATATGAATCAAATTATAATGCTATCTATGTTTTACCCAATATTACTACCTATGATTTGCAAGAATTTAAGAGTGAAAATGATAATCATGCATATCAAAATTTATTGAAAGCATTATATGAATATACTTCACAGACTTATAATGCTTTAAAAGATAATCCTGGTATGAATATTAATCAAGCTATTTGTATTATCAGTCAAACTGATGATGATAAGAAACTAATAAATTGGTTAGATATTAATATGCCTGGATATTTTACTAGTATCGATTATAGTAGAGTACTTGAGAAAGATACAAATAATGGTGATGATGGTTGGACAACCTTAGGAGGCCCTACTGAAGGAGCGACTAAAAATGATACTGCTAATAAGAAAAATAATCATAAAGTTAGAATATTAGTTCCTTCAAAAATGGGATTTCTTAATTTTACATTTATTTTAATTGCTATTTCGCTTTTTGTTGCATTTGTTTTAGCTGTTTTGTTATTCAAATAGTCTTGTAAAACAAAGAAAAATATTATATAATAATTAAAGAATAGGAAAGAATGGGATGAGTGATACTATGCAAAATACAATTGATTTTGCTAATATGCCGGTCGTAGATGTCGTTAATAAAATTATTGTTGATTCCGCTAGAGCTGGTGCTAGTGATATTCACTTTGACCACTCTGATAATTATTTAAAAGTTAGAATAAGAATTGATGGCATTTTAAATGATTATATCGATATTCCTAATAATGTTAAAAATAACGTTATTACCAGAATAAAAATCTTATCAGGTATGAATATTACGGAAACTAGATTACCACAAGACGGTGCCATTAAAACAACTCTTGAAGGGCTTGACTTAGATATGCGTGTATCTTCTCTACCTACTAAAAAAGGTGAAAAGATCGTTATTCGTATTCTTGATTATTCAAGAAGTTTACAAGGTATTGAATACTTATTCTTTTCAGAGGAAAACTATAAGAAAATATTAAAAATGTTAGCGGAACCTAATGGTATAATCCTAGTTACTGGTGCTACCGGTAGTGGTAAATCAACAACTGTATATTCTTTCTTACAAAAACTAAACGTTAAAGGCACTAACCTAATTACCGTCGAGGATCCTGTTGAAATGGATATTGAAGGTATCAATCAAGTACAAGTTAATAGTGAAATCGGTCTAGATTTTGCCACTGTTTTAAGAAGCATTTTAAGACAAGACCCTAACGTTATTATGATTGGTGAGATAAGAGACT
The DNA here is from genome assembly GCA_900321645.1 of uncultured Eubacteriales bacterium. GTDB lineage: Bacteria > Bacillota_I > Bacilli_A > RF39 > UBA660 > RUG705. Next base: position 2,177 of record ONWZ01000088.1, read on the forward strand.
CAGAAACAGCTCAAATTGCCGTTAGAGCATCAATTACCGGTCACTTAGTATTATCTACCCTACACACTAATAACTCATTAACCACCATTGAAAGATTACTTGATATGGAAGTTGAAAGATATTTATTAGCGTCAGCCTTATCTGGTATTGTCAGTCAAAAATTAGCAAGAAAATTATGTGATCAATGTAAGAAAGTAAGAGAAACTACTCCTTATGAAAAAGAAATGTTTAAACGTTTCTTAAATATGGATGTTCCCCAAATATATACTCCCGTTGGCTGCCCACAATGTTCAGGTGGTTATAAAGGACGTATAGCCATTCAAGAAGTACTTTTAATTACTCCTGATATTAGAGATGCTATAAATGCTAGAATGCCAAAAGCAGAACTACGTAATTTAGTTTATAATTCAAATGTAATTACCCTACTTCAGGATGGTTTATATAAAGTATTAGCGGGCTTTACTTCGATTGAGGAAATAATTAAGCTTACCGAAGCTGATGATGAAGTAAATGCTGAAACAAAATATAAAGTAACTGTTAATACTACACAAACTAATCAAAATACAGAAAGCACTTCAAATTAGTGCTTTTTTTAGGCTAACATATGGAACCAATCCAATTATTTACCATAAACTATATTAGATAAAAGGAGGTAAATTATGTACTATTATGGTGGATATTCTGGAAACCAAGGATGCGGATGTGGTAATACATCATACACTTATCCTATGTATGGTTACGGATATACTGGAGGATATGGCTCTGGAGCAGCAATTGTGTTAGTATTATTCATTTTATTAGTAATTGTATTAGGTTCAAGAAGTTTTATTAATAATTAGTCATAAGGGAATACTTCCCTTTTTCTTTACAAAAACAAATATATGTGTTAAAATACTCGTGGAAGAAGGGATAGTATGATTAAAACTTCTGATATCTTAGATGAAAAAGATAAACACCTAAGAGCTCCAAATAAAGATGTAACATTCCCACTAAGTAAAGAAAGAAAAAAATTAATTAAAGATATGTTAGAGCATCTTTATTATTCACAAATAGATAAATACGCCGAAAAATATAATTTACGTCCTGGTATGGGCTTAGCTGCCCCACAAATGGGTATTAATGAAAAATTCTTCGTTGTTTGTCACGAAGAATCTGAAGGTAATTTCAATGACTATGTTATGATAAATCCTAAAATGATTTCTCATTCAGAGGAATTAATCTATGCATCAGAGGGTGAAGGATGTTTAAGTGTTAATAGAGATGTTCCTGGTATCGTACCAAGATATGCCAGAGCAACATTTACAGGATTTGATATTGATGGTAAACCAATTAAAATCCGCGTACGTGAAGAATTGGCCATTGCCTTCCAACATGAATATGATCACTTACATGGAATAATGTTTTATGACCACATCGATCCAAAAGATCCATATAAAAACAAAGACTATATGCGTGAAATATAGTCTTTTTTAGTAACAATTTATATTTTATTCAAAATATCCTTTTCCAATAAACTCTCTAATTATTGATAACGATGGGACATCATCACTAGGTATTGGTAATACTAAATTCAAGAGTTCAATTAATCTAAGAGCTGTCATATATTCCGGATCATCAGCTTGTACCTTATATAAAAGTGGCAAAGCATAGACTTTCATTACTGGAAGTTCATATGCTAAGAATGTATTGAAGATAACATCGGCACTATCTTGATATGGAAAAATATACTTTTCTTCACCATTTCTTACTTCAGACCAATTTGCTAAAGTATGTGATGGACTATACCCTCTTGTACGATTATCTCTAACCATTCTTCTTAATAATCTAATATCCGTTAAATTAATACGATTATCATCATCAATATTTAAATATACGAGTGGTGAAATATAAATCTTAAACTTTCTGTTTTTAGGAATATCAGTTAATAATTCATCGGATATGGCATGTAATCCTTCAACTACTAGAATATCGTTTTCTTTCATTTGAAGAGTTCTTTTATATTCTTTCATCCCTGTAATAAAATTAAATGTTGGAATTGTTACTTTATTTCCCTTTAGTAGTTTATCTATTTGATTATTAAATAATTTAATATCAATTGCTCTTAAACTTTCAAAATCATATTTACCATTTTCATTAATTGGTGTATCTTTTCTTTCCAAGAAATAATCATCTAAAGATAATGGTACTGGATTTAAGCCCATCGTCTTTAAAAATAATGACAATTTTCTAGCGGAAGTAGTCTTTCCAGATGAAGAAGGACCAGATAATAGAATAACTTTAATCTTATCTTTTTTATCACTAATTTCTTTGGCAATACTTTGTAATCGATAATCTTGAATAGATTCAGATAAATTAATTAATTCAGCTGAATTCATTGATACGATTGCATCATTTAATTCACCTATACTACTGATATTTAAAATCTTTGCCCATTCAAGATATTCATTAACATTATTAAAGAATTGTTCATGATGGGTATACTTAACTATCTTACCATTATCATACATAGATGGAAATCTAAGAATAATACCTTTACCTGATAATAACGTTAAATCATATTGTTTTAAAATAGAACTGTCATGTGGTAAATTACCAATAAAGAAATTATATACGCCATCAAATTTATACAATGTAACATATTTGTTTTTATCATAGAATAAAGTTTTAATCTTATCTTCACGTTTAATTTCTTTAAAGTAATTAAAGGCTTCATTCATAGTTGTTTCTATCTTTTCAAAAGTTAAAGCTTTATCAACTTTACTTTTCATAACTTTTTTAATTTCTTTAAGTTGCTCTTCAGTTACATCACTACTCGTTTCAAAAAAGACTCCGCGATCAATGGAATTTCTGACTTTAATTTCAGTATTTTTTCCTAATACTTCTAAAGCACTAACTTTAAATAAGAATGTTAATCCTTTTTCATATACTCTTGCTCCATATGGGTTATTAATATCGCATAAAGTTAACTTACCACTACGACTAATAGCATCAGTATAATTGAGAATTGTATTATTAAACACACCACAAATAATTCCATTATCAGGGGCTACATCTTTGACGATTTCCTCAAATTTAATACCTTTACGATACTCTTTCTTAGTTCCATCCTCAAAAGTAATAATAATATTATCCAAGCTATCACTTCCTATCATAATATCATTATATCATATAATTTAATTTTTATATCAAAAAAAGAAAGATTACTCTTTCTTTTTCTTATCGGTTGAACCAAAGCCACCAGTTCTTATACCTGTTGCTTTGTCATCGTCCGTTACTAAGTATTTCATAAATACACCCTGTCCGATGGCTTCCCCTTTTTTGATAATAATATCTTCTTCTTTCATATTATAGAAAGCAAACATGATATGACCATCATTATCAGGATTGTTATAGTAGTCTTTATCGATTACTCCAACTGAATTGGCAAGAATTAAACCTTTTTTCTTTGGATTAGAGCTACGATTATATAAATATAATACTTCGTCATCAGCCATATATGCTTTAATACCGGTTGGTATTAAAGTAGGATTAACTCCTTTTTTAAAACTAGGAACGAGTGTATCTTCGGCTGCTTCAAAATCATAACCAGCCGCATGTTTTGTTTTCCTAACCGGAATATTAATGTTTTTATCTTCCCAACCTTTAGCTATTTCAAATCCTCTCATCATTTATTTAGCCTTTTCAACTTTAAATTTTACTTTATAATCATTAACATCATATTCATCAGTTAATTTAGTTTTAGTTTCAAATTTTAAAGCTAATGTTTCATCTTTAATAAAGTCTACAAAATCTTTAATTTGCTCACTATAAGCTTCTTCAGCTTCGTAGTAGACATTTACCCTATCAGCAATATCAAAGCCATTATTCTTTCTAATTTGTTGAATTTTACTAACCGTTTCACGAGCAAGTCCTTCATTAATTAAGGCATCAGTTAATGTCGTATTTAAAACAATAAAGTTATTTCCTTCATATGAAGCATTAAATCCTTCTTTAGACTCAACTCTTATTTCAACCATTTCTGGTGTTACTTCGAATTCGCCATCAAGATCTATTTTAATATTTTCACCATTTTTTAAAGTAATCTTATCCTCATTAGACAATGTTGATAATGCATCTTGGAATAATTTCATCTTAGGGCCTAGTATCTTACCTACTTCCTTGAAGTTAGGTTTAATAATAAAACTAATATACTCCGCTAAATTGTTTTCAAATTTAACATCTTTGACATTTAATTCTTCTTTAATTAGATCAACTAAATCACTAATTAATTTCTTATTCTTACCATCTAAAATAACTTCACTAATTGGTTGTCTTACCTTTATTTTAGCTTCTTCGCGAGCATTTCTACCAAGACTAATTAAGTCTCTTACTAAGTCCATTCTTTCTTCAATTTTATCTTGAAACATTTTCTTATCACATTTTGGATAATCGGCGAAATGAACACTTTCTTTACCAGTTAAATTTTGATATATTTCATCAGTAATAAATGGACTAATTGGTGCCATCAATTCACACAAACCAACAAGCACCTGGTAAGTAGTTTGATATACCGCTTTCTTACTTGTTGTAAGTTCACTTTCCCAGAATCTACGACGATTACGACGAATATACCAATTAGATAAATCTTCATTAATAAATTCATTTAAAGCACGACAAGCTTTATTTAAATCATATTCGTCCATTGACTCAGTTACATATTTAACTAACTTATGATATTTAGATAATAACCATTTATCAATTTCTTCGAGTTCATCATATTTAACTTTGAAATCTCTTGGATCTAAATTATCAGCATTAGCATACATTTGGAAGAATGTATAAGTATTCTTTAGGGTACCAAATGTCTTTGATGAAACTTCTTTGATACCGTCTTCATCAAACTTAAGCGGTGTCCAAACAGGACTAGCATATAGCATATAAAATCTTACTGCATCAGCGCCATACTTATTTAAAACGCTAAATGGTTCCACTGCATTACCTTTACTTTTATGCATTTTTTGACCAAATTTATCCAAAACCAAGTCATTAACTAAAACATTCTTGTATGGTGAGCATCCACTTACAAATGCTGAAATAACAATTAATGAATAGAACCAACCACGTGTTTGATCAATTCCCTCACTAATGAAATCAGCTGGGAATTGTTCTTTCCATAATTCTTGATTTTCAAAGGGATAATGATATTGGGCATATGGCATTGCTCCGGAATCAAACCAACAGTCAATAACATCTTTAACTCTGGTCATTTCTTTACCACACTTTGGACATTTAATATGAACATCATCAACATATGGTCTATGAAGTTCGATTGTCTCATCAATTTTTTCAATTGCTCTATCTACAAGTTCTTTTCTTGAACCAATCATTTCATCATGACCACAATCACAACGCCATAGTGGTATAGGAGTACCCCAATATCTATTTCTAGAAATGGCCCAGTCATTTAAGTTTTCTAACCAATTTCCAAATCTCTTTTCGCCAACATAATCAGGATACCAATTAACTTTCTTGTTAGCTTCGATAATCTTATCCTTGAATGCTGTAACTTTAATATATAAACTTGGTTTAGAATAATATACAAGTGGTGTTTTACATCTCCAACAGTGTGGATAATTATGAACCATTTTTTGTTTTCTAAAAAGTTTATCATTCTCTGCTAAATATTTAATAATTTCTAATTCTAGTTCAGAGTCAACTACGAGTCTTCCCTTCCAAGGACCTTCCGTGTAACAACCCCCTTCATCAACCGGATTAACGAGTGGTAATTCATATCTAAGTCCTACTTCATAGTCGTCTTGTCCATAAGCTGGTGCTAAGTGAACGATACCAGTACCATCTTCCATCGTAACGTATTCATCACATGTTACATAGAAAGCTTTTCCTTTAACCTTCAAGAAAGGTAAAAATTGTTCATATTCAAGATATTCCAAATCTTTACCAGTATATTCTTCGACTATTTCATATGAGTCACCTAATACTTTATTAGCAAGTTTTTCAGCCACGATAAAGTTATATCCTTTAGATAAACATTTAACATACTTTTCATTAGGATTAACACAAGCCGCCACATTAGCCATAAGTGTCCATGGCGTTGTTGTCCAAATAAGTAAATATGTATTATCCATACTTTTCACTTTAAATGGAACTGTTACTGTATTAACTGTGACTTCCTTATACCCTTGAGCTACTTCATGGCTAGCAAGTCCTGTACCACATCTAGGACAATATGGTAATATCTTTAAGCCATCATAAATCATACCTTCATCAAAGAATTTCTTTAAAATCCACCATTCAGTTTCAATATAATTATCATCATATGTTATATATGGATTTTCTAGATCGATAAATTGGCCTAATTTTTCCGTAAATTCACGGAAAGCTTTTTCATTTTTCCATACTGATTCACGGCATTTTTGATTGAATTCTTTGATACCATATTTTTCAATGTCATTCTTTCCTTCAAAACCTAATTCTTTCTCAACTTGTACTTCAACTGGAAGACCATGCGTATCCCATCCTACTTTTCTAACAACACGATATCCTTGCATACTTTTATATTTTCCAAAAGTATCTTTAAGTAACTTCGCTAAAATATGGTGTACACCAGGCATCCCATTAGCAGTCGCTGG
>ONWZ01000045.1 GCA_900321645.1 uncultured Eubacteriales bacterium
CCTAAGGTCGGACTTGAACCGACACGAGGGTTGATTCTCGCAGGATTTTAAGTCCTGTGCGTCTACCTATTCCGCCACTCAGGCACTAAATTTTATCAACCAAAAATTTCGTTGACTAATTAATTATATAATACTTTTTTTAAAATATCAACTATTTTAATCAAAAATTATCAAAAAGTACTAGTAAATACTAGTACTCACACTATATTTTTTCTAAATTTTGTAAGAATTCGCGACTTTTCAAATAGATTCCTGAGTATCTATCATAATAATCACATATAAATTGTGATAGTTCTTGTTTAACATTATCGGATACATCTAATTTAGTAATTTTACTAATATCGACATAATAGAACATTCTAAGTAGTTTAATTGTCTTAACATTAGTAATTACTTCACCACTACAGCAATTCTTACATAAATAACCACCACGATAACTTGAAATAGTTACAATATCGGTTTTATTACCACAATTGACGCATTCATCGATAACTGGTCTAATTCCAAAAAAATCTAACATTTTAAGTTCAAAAATATTGGCTATTACTTTGTAGTCATAACCTTCATCAATCTTTTTTAAACTTGCAATTAGCATTTCATATATCAATGGATCATTATCGTGTTTATATGCTTTTTCTGCTAATTCTAATAAATACAAAGCATAACTCATCATGTGGATATCTTTGCGAATACTCTTAAAATGATCAATGATATCTACCTCAATTAAGGTAGACAATCCCTTTTCTTTATAATTTACATGAAAGTAACCATAAGTTAATTTTGAAGTAACACCAGATAATTTATTCTTAACTTGTTTAGTACCTCTAGCAATAAAACCGATAATCCCATACTCTTTTGTTAAGACATTTATTATCTTGCTACTTTCTTTATAATCCACTTCACTTATGACAATACCTTCAATTTTCTTAATCATTTTAATTCTCTTTTCTAGCTAATTTTTTGTATTCCAAATAATACTTTATTTTACCTGTTTCCTTAAACTTTTGCCAACATTCCTCTTTAGTCATTTTTATCACCTAATATTATTATGTTAGCATTTTAACAAATCTAAACAGTTTTATTTGTCAAAATTAAATTCTTGGAAGCCAATTTCATTCAAAAATTTCTCTCTATCTCGCCATTTAGGAATCACTTTTACAAATAAATTTAAAAATACTTTTCTGCCTAAAAATGGTTCAATATCTTTTCGTGCTCTTGTCCCAATTTCTTTAATCATATTACCATTTTTACCAACTAAGATAGCTTTTAAATTTTCTCTATCGACAACAATCGTTGCTTCGATATTAACTGATTCTTTTTTATAATCCATTTGTTCTACGACAACTGATACACTATGCGGTACTTCATCGTGGGTAAGCTCCAATACTTTTTCGCGGATTAATTCCGCCACCATAAAATTAACTGGCATATTCGTATACATTTGCTCATCAAAATATTTAATATTATCTGTTAATTTAGTTTTTAAAACATTAATTAATCGATCGACATTATCCATTTTATATGCTGATATTGGAACAATTTCATCAAAATTATATAAGTCTTTATATTCATCAATCTTCTTAAGAATCGCTTCTTTTGGTAATTTATCAATTTTATTAATAACTAAAATAACCGGTACTTTAACATTCTTTAAAACATCGATGACAAACATATCACCTTTACCAAGTGGTTCAGTAATATCAACCAAAAATAAGATAACATCAACATCATTAAGGGTAAAATAGGCCTCTTTATTTAAAATTTTACCAAGTCTATTTTGGGGTTTGTGAATACCAGGCGTATCGACAAAAACCATTTGCGTATCTTCATCTGTTCTTATTCCTTGAATAATATTTCTCGTTGTTTGTGGTTTATCCGAAGTAATCGCTACTTTTCTTCCAATAATGGCATTTAGTAACGTACTTTTACCGACATTCGGTCTTCCTACAATTCCAATAAAACCACTCTTCATTATATCATCCCCCTATAAATCGGATTTATCAAATGGATATGGGCACAATTCGCTTACTGTATGCACTTCTTGTTCCCCATTCTTACCCATTAAAATTATTTCGCTATCTTTATCAAAAAATTCGGCAATAACTTGTCTGCACATAAAGCACGGTGTCGATAGTTTATCACCTGATACCATGACATATAATTTATTAAAATCACCTGGCTTATATCCCATTGATACGGCTGTTGTAATGGCATTTCTTTCAGCACAGATTGTCCCACCATATGAAGCATTCTCAACATTTACTCCTGGAATGTATTTACCATCTTTCATTAAGATAATCGCTGCCACTTGAAATTTTGAATATGGCGCATAGGCCTTATCTAATAATTTAATTAATTC
>ONWZ01000090.1 GCA_900321645.1 uncultured Eubacteriales bacterium
ATTCCCATTATTTTAATGATCTTATTTATGGTATATGATATTGGAAATATGATATTACTGCGCGAGAAACTTGATAATATCAATTATGTAGTAATTGATTATGGTTTAGATAATATTGATGATTTAGATTTAAATGCGAAATTAAATGAATTAATCAAAAAGAATAAAGATGATATCGAGGTAGTCAATATAAGCATTAGTGAGGGTAAGATAAGAATTACTTTGGAAGATAGATTAGATAATAAGTTTTCATTAATTAGTAAATTTAAAACCTTTACGATTAAGTCTAGTTATATTGGCTATAAGGAAAATGATAAAAAAGTAATCAGAAAGGATAAATAGGTGGTGCTATGAACAATTATAATGGAAAAATAATTACGATTTCATCTGTTAAAGGTGGAGTTGGTAAGACCACTATTACAACTAATTTAGCGGGATTATATTTTCTTATGAAAAAGAAAGTATTAATTATTGATTTGGATTTATATGCTGGTGGAATAGCAACAGTTATGAATGTAAATAGCAAAAAAGATATTTATATGCTTGTCGATTCCCTTAGTAATAATAAGCAAGTCGAACTAGCTGACTATGTAAGTAGTTACAATAAAGGTATCGATGTTTTGGCAGCTCCTAAAGATCCACGAAATGTTTCTAAAATTGAAAGTAAATATATTAGTAAAATATTTGATTTAGCAAAACATGATTACGATGTTATCTTAGTTGATACATCACATTCATTAGATGAGGTATGTTTATTGTCAATGGATGCTGCTTATAATACACTATTTGTGATTACTAATGATTTAGTCGATATTAAAAATATGAAAACAATGTTAAGTATCTTTAATGAAATGGGTAAAACAAATTATAAAATTGTTTTAAATAATTCAAGAGATACGGGACGTGATTATATTACGGCTTTCGATATTCGGAATATGATTAAAGGTAATATCGATTATACAATATCAAAGAATTTCTATATTAAGAATATCGATAAATATGTTTTGAATGGTGAGATTCTTACATTAAATAGAAATATCAGTCGATTTTATAACAACGATATTAAAAATATGAATAAATTAGCACTTTCTTTAATCGAAGATGTGAAGAAAGAGGGTGAAGAATAATGGCTAATAAGAATACTTTATTAGAGGAATTTGGAACCCGTAAAAGAGAAAATATTACCGAAGATGTTAAAGATTATGCGGTATTTCCAGATAAAGAAAAATTAGAGGTATTACGTGCTAAGATAGTTCAAAACTTAATTAACAATCAGATACCTACGAATGTTTCTTTAGAGCAATATATCAATGATCAGATTGATGAAACTTTGGAAGACTATAGTTTAGATGCTAATCAAAGAGCCCATATCTTTAACTTAATTCAAAATGAAATTAATGGTTATGGACCATTAACCGATCTACTTGAAAATGATGCCGTTACTGAAATAATGGTCAATGGCATAAATGATATTTATGTTGAAATAGATGGTAGATTAGTCAAAGATGAATCCGTGTCATTTATCAATGATAATCATATCATTAGAACGATTCAAAGAATTGTTCAACCATTAGGTAGAACTATCGATGCGGTTAATCCAATGGTCGATGCAAGACTGCCTGACGGCTCAAGACTCAATGCAATTATTCCACCATTATCTTTGACAGGACCGGTTATTACGATTCGTAAATTCTCAAAGCGTATGGAAAGTGTAGAAGATTTAATGCGTATGGGATCACTTACTAAGAATATGGCTGAATTCTTACAAGCATGTGTTGAAGCTAAATTAAATATTATCATTTCTGGTGGTACTGGTACTGGTAAAACAACATTACTTAATATTTTGAGTGGTTTTATCGGTGAAGATGAACGTATTATTACTATCGAAGATGCGGCTGAACTTAGACTTCATCAACCACATGTCATTTCATTAGAGACTAGAATGGTCAATTATGAGGGTGAAGGAGAAATTACAATTCGTGATTTAGTTAGAAACTCTTTAAGAATGAGACCAGATCGTATTATTGTTGGTGAAGTAAGAGGCAAGGAAGCATTTGATATGCTTCAGGCAATGAATACTGGTCATGAAGGATCAATTACAACATTACATGCTAATAGTCCGGAAGATGCCATTAATAGATTAGAGACAATGATGTTAATGAACGATATGGAGTTACCGGTTGCAGCCATTAGAAACTATATTGAAAAAGCAATTAATATTGTTATTCAAATTGAAAGATTATCAGATGGTAAAAGAAAGATTAGTTCAATATCTGAAGTAGTTGGTATCAAAGATGATAAAGTTAAATTAAAAGAGATATTTGCTTTCAAAGAAAATGGTCTATCAGAACAAGGTGATGTTCGTGGCGAATTTATCTTATATAAATACATTCCTAAGGTATATGATCGTATGAAACGAAAAGGAATTATCTTAAAAGATATTTTTGGTGAATAAGATGGAAATGAGTAAATGGAAAACAGTTAGTTACATATCAATTTTACTAATTATCTGTATCGTTACTTTCTTGGGAGCTAAATATGTGATAAAAAAAGATATTGGTAATGGGAAGAGCCCAATTGATACAAGTACAAGATTAGATTAAAAAAGAATAGAGGTGGTAATTATGGATAAAAGGCTTTTAATAGTACTAATACAAATACTATTAGTTTTTGCTTTAATCATAGTTATCACTTTATTTTTACGTTTAAATAATTCTGTCAAATTAGAAAAAAGAATTGCTAAATATTGCGTTAAATATAATAAACCAGGTAGCACTTTAGCCCTTGTTGATAAGATATGGGCTAGATATATTGCCTTTGTTAAAAAACAACGAAAAAAAATTCGTAAAATGCTACCAATGATGACTAATATGTATGAAAAATATTCGGTCGGTAGTGAATATCATGCCGAAGATTATATTACCCATAAATTAGTTATTAGTGTTATCTTTGTTATTTTAACAATTGGTGGAATGGCTATTCAAGGCAGATTTGTAACGGTTATGCAACTAGTTATCAGTATGATTATTGGCTTTTATGTTTTAGATATTTACTTAATTATTGCTAGAAATGCCAATAAGAAAAAGATTGAAAATGATATTTTAAGAGCAATCATTATTATGAATAATGCTTTTAAATCAGGCAAATCAACTATTCAAGCCGTTGAAATAGCTAGTAAGAAATTACCAAAGCCAATTGGCTTAGAATTTAAAAAGATTTATGAAGAAATGAATTATGGATTATCAATTGATACCGTATTTGATCGTTTTTCAAAAAGAGTAGGTATTGAAGAAGCTGAATATTTATCATCATCTCTTACAATCTTAAATAGAACCGGTGGTAATATTATTGCGGTTTTTGATTCAATTGAAAAAACGTTATTTGATAAAAAGAAATTAAAAGAAGAACTTAAGAATTCAACAACCGTCTCTAAATTGGTTACGAAGATATTACTCGTTGCACCAGTATTATTTGTATTAATAATATATGTTTTAAATCCAGATTATTTTAGCCCATTCTTTGCTAGTCCACTTGGATATATAATGTTAATGATAATTCTAGTAATGTTTATTATTTACGCTTACTTATTAAGTAGAATAGTGAGGGTAGAGTACTGATGAATAAAGAAGAATTTATTAGAAAAATATATAGTGAAAGCTATATCAATAAGCAAATAGCTAAAATTAAATTATTAGGAACGGGCAATAAAATGAATGTTTATGACATGATTGTGGGTAGATTATTATCATCATTCATTGTCTTTATGTTAATTTTATATTTATCAAAATATGGCTATATTTTAGCACCAATAATAACTGTTCTATATTATATTCTTTTTAGTAGAGTAGTCTTAGATGATAAATTAAAGAAAAGAACAATTAAATTAGAAGGTGAAGCAATGCACTTCTTTGAAGTATTGACTTTATCCTTAGAAACTGGCAGAAATCTAGTCGAAGCTATCGATGTAACAACGGCTAATGTATCGGGTATCTTATCAGATGAATTTAAAGAAACGATAAGAGAAGTATCTTTTGGCAAAAGTTTAAATGAAGCCTTATCGGATATGCAAGCTAAAATCCCTAGCGATACCATTAATAATATTATTTTATCACTTACTGAATCTAACCTGTATGGCAATAGTATTATTGAAAATTTATATAATCAAATTGATTTCTTAAGAGAAAAAAGAAAGATGGAAGTAAAAGGAAGAATTAGTAAAGTACCAATCCTTATTAGCGTTATATCGGTATTCTTCTTTATCCCATTATTATTACTAATTATCTTGGGCCCAATCTTACTTGATTATTTAGGATAAACCATAAAAATTATATAAAAATTATATTAATATCATATAATATATATTGACAAACTATATATTGTGTGGTATTTTTATTATTGAAAAGGAGATGATTCTTATGAATAATTTAACAACTGCAATAAGTGTTCAAATTGATAAAAAAGATAAAGAACAGGCCACTGAGATATTGCAAAAATTAGGAATTTCAATGAGCGGATTAATCAATATGACCATTAAACAATTAATTATGAAAAAAGGCATACCTTTTGAAGTGTCAATCCCCAAAAATGAAGATAATTTGTATAATTATTTTACAGACGATGAACTCGAAAATACAGCTAAAGAACTTTTATATATTAAAGAGCATCCAGAAGAGTATAAAAGTTATGACAATATTGATGAATTAAAAAAGGATTTATTATCTGGTGATTAATTATAGAGTAAAATACACTAAAGAATTTAAAAAGTCCTTAAAGAAAATAATTAAACAGGGTAAGGACATCAATAAATTATTGGATGTTGTTGAGATGCTTGTTAGTAGAGAAAAACTAGTGTCTAAATATAGAGATCATGCGCTTCATAATGACAAAAAATTTAATGGATGTAGGGATCTTCATATTGAACCAGATTGGATACTTATATATAAATATCTTGATAATGAAACAATTTTGTTACTTGTTAATACAGGTAGTCATAGCGATGTGTTAGGAATGTAAAGCGTTATCTAATACGATAAAGTTTTTTCTTAATACTTTAAAAAACAAAAAAATTATGATAATATATTGTTAGTTGAGGAGGAATAATATGTCAGGACATAGTAAATGGTCAACAATTAAAAGAAAAAAAGGAGCAATTGATGCAGCTAGAAGTAAAGTATTCCAAAAATTAGCAAAAGAATTATATGTGGCTGCTAAAAGTGGCGATTTAGATCCTGCTAATAATGCAGCACTTCGTATGGTTGTAGAAAAAGCCAAGGCAGAGAATATGCCGAAAGCAAATATCGAATCAGCAATTCAAAAAGCAGCTAGTAAGGGTGCTGGTGAAAGCTACGAATCAGTAAGATATGAAGGATATGGACCTAGTGGAATTGCTATTATGATCGATTGCTTAACCGATAATAAAAATAGAACAGCTGGCTTTGTTAGAAGTACTTTATCAAAAAGAAATGGTAATTTAGGTACGGATGGATCAGTTAGTTACATGTTTAAAAGAAAAGGCTTAATTGTTTTAGAAAACGTGTATGATGAAGATAAAGTAATGGAAGAAATACTAGGACTAGATATTCTTGATATGGAAATTGGTGAAGAAGAAATAACAATCTATACTGAACCAGAAAAATTCTTAAGTGTCAAAGATGAATTAGAAAAATTAGGTTACGATAAATATTTAGTGTCAGAAGTTACTTTTGTACCTGATAATTATATTAGTTTAGATGAAGAAGCAACGGAAAAAGTAATGACTTTAATCGAAGCTTTGGAAGATTTAGATGATGTACAAAATGTATATCACAATCTAGATATATAGGAGTAATTATGGAAAAAAAGATAGATGAATATAGAAAAGAAAGAGATTTAATTGTTGGGGAAATTGGGGAATTCGATGAAGAAGATTTTCGTAAATCAGGAATATCATTAGAAGAATTCAATAATCCAACAGCCGAAACTATTCAAAAATTAATTTTATATGTTAAAGAAGAATATGATCAAACTTCAATTTATAGTGAATAAGAATAAGTAAAACTTATTCTTTTTTCATATAATTAAATATGAAACTTAAAAGATATAAAAAAAAGACCATTGGTACTTATTTATCACGTGAATTAATAATTATTATTATGGCTTTTATTGTGGCTTTAATAGTAATTAATTTCTTTTATAAAAAATTTAATACGACAATTATGCCAATTGCTGAATCAAAAGCGAGAAAATATTTAACAGAAATTATTAATAATTCTACGGATAATATTAAATTTGATAATGATTTATTTACGATTGAAAAAAATAGTGATAATGAAATAAAAATGATTACTTATAATTCATATGAAGCTACCCAGTTAATTAATGAAATAACTCATAATATTCAAGATAGTTTTGATGAAATGGAAAGTGTCTTTAATGGTCATGATAAATTTATTGTCGATGAAATACCTTTAGGAACAGTATTTAATAATCCATTAATAAGAAATTTTGG
>ONWZ01000091.1 GCA_900321645.1 uncultured Eubacteriales bacterium
TATGAACTTACTAATAATATTGGAGAAAATATTAAACTTAATCAATTGGAAGTTACAGAAGTAGTTCAAAGTAGACTAGCTGAGATATTAAAATTAGCCCGAAAACAAATTAGTTTACTAACTAAAAGAAATATTGATTATATTGTTATTACGGGTGGACTTACGGAAATTAAATCTTTTAAAAATTTAGTATATGAAATTTTAGGAAAAGATGTTATAATATATTTAATGGATGTCATAGGAATTAGAGATAATAAATATACGACAGTCTTAGGAATGATAAAAGCATTCCATGATAAAATGTTAATTAGGGGAAAAGAGTATTCGATGGTAAGTACAGAAGATATAGAATTATTACTTACTCCTGATGATAATAAAAAGAATGAAAAACCGGTTGTTTCTAAGATATTTAAAGGCTTTATTAGAAATAAGGAGGAAAAATATGAATAATATGTTTGGTTTAGAGATGAATCAGTTAGCAAAAATTAAGGTAATAGGAATTGGTGGCGGTGGCTGTAATGCGGTTAACCGAATGATCGATTCTGGCCTTAAAGGTGTTGACTTTATTGTTGCTAATACTGATTTACAAGTTTTAAATGATTCTTTGGCTCCAACCAAATTACAATTAGGAAGCGACCTAACAGATGGTCTTGGAGCTGGTGCTGATCCTAAGATTGGTAAAGAAGCAGCTCTAGAATCAAAAGATGAAATAGAGGAGGCATTAAAAGGTGCCGATATGGTATTCGTTACCTGTGGTATGGGTGGTGGAACCGGTACTGGTGCTTCACCAATTATTGCTGAAATAGCGCAAGACCTTGGAGCTCTAACGGTTGGTATTGTTACTAAACCATTTAGCTTTGAAGGAAAAAAGAGAATGGAACAAGCCCTTGCTGGCCTAGATGAATTAAAGAAACATGTCGATACATTGATTGTCATTCCAAATGATAGATTAAGAGAATTAATCGATAAATCAACTCCTATGCTTGAAGCATTTAGAGAAGTTGATAATGTCCTACATAGAGGTGTTCAATCAATCTCTGATTTGATTGCAATTACTGGTTTAGTTAACCTAGACTTTGCCGATGTTAAAGCGGTAATGAAAGATCGTGGTAATGCCCTTATTGGTATCGGCGTTGGCTCTGGTGAAAATAGAGCAGTGGAAGCCGCCAAACAAGCTGTTGCTTCACCACTACTTGAAACATCAATCAATGGAGCTACTGATGCAATTATCAATGTAACTGGTGGTAGTTCGCTTACATTATTTGAAGTTGAAGAGGCGGCCGAAGTTATTAGAACAGCAGCTAATACTGATATTAATACTATCTTTGGTGCTGTTATTAATGAAAACTTAACGGATGAAGTTATTGTTACGGTAATTGCTACTGGCTTCGAAGATCCAGGAGAACCACTATATCATAGCTTCAATACAACCAATAAAGAAGAAATGTATAAAGAAGAGGACGACTACAATGACAACGATTTAGATATTCCTCCATTCATTAGAGATAGACAAGATTACTAATAAAGCTTTGTTAAGGTATTAAAGAATTGTGAATGCAATTCTTTTTTTTCTTGACATCACATAAAATTAATTAGATAATATAAGTAGAAAGGATGGTAATTATGAGAAAATATATTGCCGAATTTATGGGAACCTTAACACTTGTTTTGTTTGGTTGCGGAATTGCTGTTGTTTCAGGTGGTAATTTAGTAGCAACATCATTAGCTTTTGGCCTTGCTATTGTCGCTTCAGCTTATGCGATTGGTAATATTTCTGGATGCCATGTCAATCCAGCAGTATCACTAGCAATGGTAATTTCTAAAAGAATGGAATGGAAGGAGTTTATTGGTTATGTAATTGGTCAAGTACTTGGGGCTTTAGCTGGAACTGGCATTTTATATCTAATCCTTACAAATACTGATCTTGGTACTTTAGCACTTGGTGCTAATGGTTATGAAGGATTATCAGCTACTAACATCACATTACTTGGGGCAATTATTACCGAAGTAGTATTAACGTTCTTCTTTATTTACACTATTTTAGGTGTAACAAGTGATAAGAATAAGAGCCATATGGCAGGACTAGTAATTGGTCTTACTTTAACTTTTGTTCATCTATTAGGTATCCCATTAACTGGTACTTCAGTTAATCCAGCTAGAAGCTTAGCTCCAGCCATTTTCTTAGGTGGCGAAGCATTAAAACAAGTTTGGGTATTTATAGTTGCTCCATTTGTTGGCGCAGCCTTAGCTGCATATGTATTTAAGCATTTAAATAAAGAAAAATAATCACTATAAAAACATAATTAGTTAGCACTTGATTTGAGTTTAACTCCAATCAAGTGCTTTTTATTTATATAGTTTTACTTTATATTAAATATTTGTTAAAATTAAATAAAGAGGGATATATATGAAAGAAATAAGTTTATATGTACCTAAATTGGATGATTATTGGTATGAAGAAAAATTATTGTCTGATCCAGAAACGATGGAATATAATGCTGGTTATGATGTGTCATACAATGGATATGACTATCAAACGGGATGCATTGCTTTCCCAAAAGATAACTGGTTAGCTAAATTTGAAAATAGAAAAAATAATAAAGAGTATTTTGCATATATAAAAGATACAAACATTGATGATTTTGTTGGCTATGTCTATTATCATTATAATAAGGAACTAAATCATTATGATTGTGGCATCCTAATGGAAGCTCAATACCGTGGACAAGGATATGCTAAACATGCATTAAAACTACTATGTAAAACTGCTAAAAGAAATGGTATTAGTGAATTGTATGATAATTTTGAAACTAAACGCAGGGCAGCATTAAAACTTTTTGAATCAGCAAGATTCAAAATTATTAAAGTTTTAACGTGGAAGAAATTTAATAAAGATGTCAGTGGCGTAATAATGAGAGTAAAACTATAAAAATATTTACATTATAACCATGCACATTTGCCATTTATACTAGACAATACTGGTATATATAAGGATGTAATCAAATTACTATTAAAATTGATAACGTATAATCTATATCATTTTAACATTTTTAACAATTCTATTAATACCTATCAAATATTGCAATGCGAATGAAATGCTTGAAAATAAAGGATTTATACTAATCATAACGCATATAATAACTATAATTGTAAATTGACATCTTGATAATGCTTGACAGAGTATAAATACTATAGAATTAATTACTAATTTGATATGTAACCTTTTACTTTTGACAATATCAATGAATAATTTAGTTTACTAAGCATATTTACAAACATATAATATATAAGAAATGTCAACTAAAATGGCATTTCTTTTTTATGTCTAAATATGTCGATGTTGTTTTAATAATTAAAATAATAAACATAATATTTAATGACAGAAAGTAGTTTCCTAATTTATAAAAAAAAAGGCTTGACAAAAATTATTTTCGAATTATAATAAATAACCAAATCAAAGGAGGTATTATGTTTAAAAAAAGAATAACTAAGCATTTTTTAGTTCTGTTCACTTTAGTAGGCATAATGACTTTTGGTTTATTTTTATTTGAGAAAACATTTAAAACTGATGTTCATATCAGTTATGTTATGGTCCCCGATGAACTAGTCGAGGCAATGAAAGAAACTGAAAAGCCAAATGAAGTAATTGAACTAAGAAATACTTATCATAATAATGATATCAAAGGCAAACTAATTATCGAAGGTACTGGTATTAGTGAACCGATACTCCAAGCAAATGATAATAGTTACTACTTGAATCATAATGCTTACGGAGAGTACCAAGCCGAAGGCAGTGTCTATGAAGACTATAGAACGAAACTTAGCGGTAAAAAAGTTTTAATCTTTGGACATAGTTCACCAGGATGGAATGTCCCATTTAATGAACTAGAAAAATACTATAACAAAGAATTTTATGATAGTCATAAGTATATAAAAATTATTGGTGAAGATAAGATATATAATTATGAAATCTTCTCCGTGTATGTTGAAACATCTGATTATACATATATGAATCTAAATATTGATGAAGAAACATACAACAGTTATTTAAGAAAGTATCAAGATAGATCATTTTATGATACGAAAGTAAAAGTTAATGATGGAGATAATATCTTGATCTTGCAAACATGTAGTAACAAAGCGGAATACGCTAGTTATAAAAAGAAATATTTATTAGTAATAGCTAAAGAGATTAGGGAGGTTAAATAATGACAAAAATTAAATCAAAAAAAGCAAAAAAACTAAGTAAAATATTTATAAGCGTTCTATTTGCTATTTTATCAATTGCCGGAGGGCTATATGGCATTGGTAATTATATGCAAGCTAGAGCGGCAGGAGCTCCTAGTGTACTAAAAAAGGTTGTTCCAAATGGTGATGGTACATATACCATTTCACTAGATGTAAAAGGAGATGCTGAAAAGAACTATAACAAAGCCAACGTAATTATAGTCCTAGATTCCTCTGGTAGTATGGATGAAAATACCGGGACTTCAGGATATTATCCATCAAATACAAATGGTTCTAATATGTATGGCTATGTTGATGGTAGTTATATCCGATTAACACGTAATTATAGTTATTCAAGCGGGTATTATTATACCTACACAAGCAATGGTACAACATATACCTATACTGGTACCCGTTATTTACATAATAATAATGAAGAACGCATTGAGGCAGCAAAAGGTGCTGTAATGGATCTCGCTAGAGGATTATTATCAAATAATACAGAAACTGGGGCTACAAGTGATCTTATTGAAATTGCCCTTATCGATTTTGATACTAATGCTACGATTGTTCAACAACCAACAACTGATTTAGAAGCATTTGCAAATAGTCTTGCTAGTCTTAGTGCTGGTGGTGGTACTAACTGGGAAGCAGCACTTCAAAAAGCAGCTGATGTTGATTTTGACGATCCAGCTAATGAAAAAAACACAACATATGTTATTTTCGTTTCTGATGGTAATCCAACATTCCATATAACTGATGATGGGTACAATGATTGGAATTCTAGATACAGTGTATATGGCACTGGTCAAGAAGGTGAAACAAATGTTGCAAATTGTTACAACTCCGCTAAAGATGATGCAAGAGCATTAGTAAATACAAAGAAATATGAATTTTATACAATCGGTGTATATGGCGCTGTTGATCGTATGGAAGACTTAACAAAATATGCCTTAAATACGACCGATGATGTTGAAAATAAAAACTATTTTAAAGCTGAAGATACATTTAAATTACAAGAAGCTTTAAATAAAATCCTACAAAAAATTGAATTGGCTGGATTTAGTGATATTACAGTTAATGATGGAACTACAAAGAATGTATCTGTATCTTCCGGTACTGAACAAGGTGGCCTAATCGATGTTGATACTAATTCATTTAAATATTATCTTTCATTTCCAATAACTGTTAATGGTAATACTATAACTAGTGGAGCTGAAAGAATAAAAAGTATTGAAAAAAATAGTGATGGTACATATAAAATAACTAATGATAAAAATCAAGTGTTTAATAATGTTGTTAGAGTACCAGAATTAGATGATAATGGCAATGAAATTGCTACGATTTTTAAGATGGCTTGGACGAGTGGTGAAAATAATCCGTTCTATGATAGAACTGCTCCAGAGGCTGAATTAGATAGTAACAATGCAGTTGTTTGGAATCTTGATGATTTAGGTGTATTATATGATGAAGTTACTTATAAAGTAACGTTTGAAGTATGGCCTAGCCAAGCAGCATTGGACTTAATTGCTGACTTAAAGAATGGAAAAATTACATATGGCGCTTCAACTGATGATCAAGGTCGTCCAATTGATCCAAAAGTTTGGACATATCTAGATCGTAATTATGGTATTAAAACAAATACGAATGAGGCTTATGTTGAATATACTGATACAAGGGTTGAAAATGATACAACTCACAGAGTTAATTTCCAAACTCAAGACCCAATCGCATCAGCTTCTACTAAAGTTTTAACTGTTGCTAAAGAATGGGAAAACTCTCTAGATAGCCGTAGCAGTACTGATATTAGTTTAAATGTTAAAAGAGGTTCTGAAATCAGATATGCGGTTGAATTACCGTTAAAAGATGAAGATGGTAATAGAATTTTAGATGAAGAAGAAAACCCTATTTGGTCAAATAGTATCTATGCTTCAGTTGGTATTATGACAGTTAAGGATGGTCAAGTATCCTTAAAGACACAGGGACATGATTACTCATTTGCTGAAGAACAAGAAATTGCTTATTATTGGGAATTAGATGCCCCAACCGTTCACCCAATGTGGATTAACGGTGAAGTTGATAATGAAGGTAACCCAGTAACTACAATGCTAATTAAACAAGATGGTAAGCCAACTGGTATGGCCGATGATGCTGCCACTGCTACAATTGGTGGTAAAACATACTATAAAATAGGTAATAGCTACTATGTTGTAGATAATCAATTAGCTACATTAACGGCTACTAACAATCGTCGTAGTTATTTACAAATTACGAAAAATGTTGATGGTAAAGATGCTCCTACTGATGCCTTATTCACTTATAATGTAAAAGTGACAGATAGTGAAGGAAAAACTGTATGGTTTTCAATTTATAATCCTGACACGAAAGAATATATAATGAATAAGCCAGGAAGTGAAACCGAACCAGCTATTAATTATATTTCTGGCACTGGAGTTGCTCCAGAAGTTAAACTATTAATTGAAAAGCCAGAATATGCTGTTAACTTTAGAAAAATTAATCATGCTAGTGGTTCTGATATTATTACTTATGAATATTGTGATCACGCTGATAGTACTAAAGATTGTAGTGCTAATGGCGCTGATTGGAAATCACATACGGTTAAATATGTAAGTGGAAATTCAAATGATACATATAGATATTATACAGGTTTCTATACAGCTCCAAATGCTACTGAATTGACAATCTTACTAGAAAAGAATTGGAGTTTAAGATTTATTAATCTTCCAACTGAAACAAATTACGAAGTAACAGAAAGTACAATGCCAGAACACTTTAGTTTTGTATCCGTAGCTGGTGCTGGTACAGTTGATGAAACCAATAAAAAGAAAGTTACTGGTAAAATTACTGAAACTAATACTGGTTATGAAATAACTTATACTAATAAATATGAACTTACAAGTGTTAAAGTTACAAAAAATTGGCAAGATAACGAAAATCAAGATGGTAAAAGAGTACCAGTAACATTTAGTCTATATGCTAATAGCGTAAAATTAGACAACATGAGTGTTACTGTCGATGGTACTCCTGACGAGGTAACTGAAGCAAATAAAGATAAGCATGAAACAGCCGCATGGGAAGCAACTTTTGCTAACCTAGATCGTTTCGATGAAAATGGCGAAGAAATTGAGTATACTGTCGACGAAGATAGTGTACCAGATGACTATAATAAAGTTGATATTACAGGCGATATTAATAGTGGATTTGTAATTAGTAATAAACATATACCTGAAAAATATGATGATGGCTTTGATATTACAAAGACATGGATTGATTTTAATAATAAAAATAACATACGTCCATCAACAATTACAATTAAATTAGTTGGTACTATTCCAAATGGTGAAAGCACTAAAAAAGTATATGAGAAAGAAGTTACTATTGGAACAAATTCTGAAGGTGTAACTGTATCTAAAGATGATAATAATAATGATGTATGGACATATACGTTTAAGAAAGATGATGGTACTAATTTAGACAAATATGCTGAAGGTGAGCTAATTACTTATACCCTAAGTGAAACACCAATTATTGGTTATGAAGAACCTTCAATTAGTAATTATGCAATCATAAATACACTAGATTCAATAAGTATCCCAGTTACGAAAACTTGGGCAGATGATAGTGACCGTGATGGTATAAGACCAGACGAAATTAAA
>ONWZ01000099.1 GCA_900321645.1 uncultured Eubacteriales bacterium
ATAATTACTAACTTTGAAGTGTTAGGAACTATTAATGCTGAATATCAAAGTGTAAAAGTATCAATAAGTAGATTAAATAATATTAAAAACCAAACAATATAATTGGTTTTTTTATTTGCAAACATATTAAATATATGTTAAAATTATACTAGGTGAAGCATATGAAAAAAAGTATAAAACTATTACTTCTTGCATTAGGAATAGTACTTGTATATGTATTTATTCATTTTGTTAGAGGAACACGTAGTTTAGAAATACTTAATAGTGATACTAAAGAAAAGGCCCAAGATATCTTAGTTAGTACAGCAATGGCTTATAAATATCGGGGCAGTTCTATTCGTTATGATGATGGGAGAATGACATATCGTTATAGTTCAGAGTTAGTTGATGGCGCAAACGCCGGAAGCACTGATTATGCCGATTATAAACGTTGGAGTATTCATCGTCCTGGATGTGGTTTTAGCCCTGAGGATGCAACTTACCAAGATATTCAATATGCATCTTGTTCCCCATGGTTATTAAGTGTATATTATGATGCTTTTAATGGTTATGTGATCCATTCTAAAAACAATGGTAATAATGTTGAAACAAGTAATTCCAACCATTGGGTATTTATGGCTAATCCCATTAGAAATGATTACTATAATAGTGATGTAGCGGTATATAATTTAGCTATTATAAATAATGATGGTAACAACAGTTCTTATACTTTCGAAGAAGCATATCAAAAACATTTTGATATAGTTGAGTCGAGAAATAATCATGGACTTGTAACACAAGCTGTTGTTTCTACTACACAGGACACGGTTGATAAATTAAAAGAATATTTAAGGACCACATTGCCAGAAATACTTGAAGTAGGAGATATTATTGGTTATACATATCGCTATAATGAAGGTAGTCATGTTTTAATGTACATTGGCAGAAATGATAATGATGAACTACAATTTATTCATTCATACATTGGAAATACATATAATTATTCAGCTAAAAAGGATGTTATTTATACAAATGGAGCTATTGCTATTTGGACATTAGATGAACTACTTGATAAAGAAGACGGTAGTTATAGTATTTTTAGTAAAAGAACTTATACCATCAACGGTGAGTCTACGCAATTATCATTAGGTTCCCAAGTATCAATAATTAGACCTTTAAATGATATTTTGGGAAAAATTACATATGCAACTGTTACTGATAAGATGCAAGCAAGATATGATCATCCAGGTCTTGTTAGAACGAAAACTGCATCGGTTAATAAATACGATAGTGTTAATCCTGGAGATTTAATAACATATACTATTAAACTTAAAAATAATGATAGTGATATATATAATAATTTAGAAATTAGAGATACATTACCTAATAATACAACATATATTAATTGTAATAATAGTTGTACTAAAAATGGAAATACTATTAGTTGGTCAGGTATAAACTTGTCATCTGGTGCTACTAAAACATATAAATTTACAGTTAGAGTTAATGAAGACACACCACTTGGAACAATAATTGTTAGTGATCAGACGTATGCTGACAATATAAAATTAAATACTATTAAAACAACTGTTAATAAGACATTATCAGCATCTATGCAAGAAGAACTTGTAGCAATTGTTAATGAATGGGCAGATACCGAGAACATCAATAATACTAAATATAGTGTAACAAGATCGTTTATTCAAGCAGTATATGATGCACTTGGTATTGAATGGTTTAATTTTGGCAGTGAGACTTCAAGTAGTATTTTGCTTAATCACTTTTATACAAAAGTGACTGATGGCGCTGTCAAAATTGAAAATGATTCACTTTCATATTATAATACGTATGTATTCAATAAAGTTAGTGCGAATTATAATGAACGAGATCAATATCAAAAACTATATGTTGATGAATTGTATGGTGGTTACTTTACTCCAAATACAAATCCCGTACCACAAAGTGAAATAACCTTTAATAAATGCTTGAACTCTCTTGACCGTAGTAAAGTATTTAATTCATATACTTTAATGGTAGGAGACGTTGTAGTTATGTATGATAAGGATTATGATGCTAGTATACAAGGAGATACTGCCGATAGTAGTATCCAAGTATCTGGACCATATAATATGTATTTTTATATCGGTAATGGTAATTTTGCAACTATACCAGAATATGATCCTAAGATTACTATTTTTAACAATAAGTATGATGGAAGATCGCGTTTCCTTGATGCTATGTTAGGTCAAACAGCCTTCGTCGTACTTAGACCAAGCTATGCAATAACAAGTGAAATTCCTTCAACAAAAGGTGACGTTAATTTAGATGGTAATATCAATATAACAGATGCAGAAATACTTGCTAACTATATTATCGATAAAACTAGTAATTATAGTGATGGTCAAATACTTCTAGGTGATATGAATAGTGATGGTATTATTAAAATGAATGACGTTAAATTACTATTAAATAACATATTAAATTAATGAATATGAGGACATAGATTGTCCTTTTTTCTTTACTTATATGTGTAAAGTAGTTTGAAATATAGGACGTTTTGTGTTAAAATTATTCTAGGTGATTATATGGAAAAGTATGATGAGAGTAGTATCAAGATATTAGAGGGCCTTGAAGCAGTAAGAAAGAGACCAGGTATGTATATTGGTTCTACG
>ONWZ01000078.1 GCA_900321645.1 uncultured Eubacteriales bacterium
ATTACGCTATCATAATACTTTTCTAAATCATCTAGTTTTATCTTCTCTAAATCTTCTAAATAGCCATATCCATTATAAGCATATGGCATATCACCAGTAGTTTCTAATAATTTTAACAATGAATATCTTATTCGATTATCTTTAATACTTTCGATACTCTTTTTAATTTTTCTTTTACATTTAGGAATATCATTATCTAATTTCGGATTAAAGATTAGGTCTAAAAAGAATTTAATTGATTCTTCGTTCATTCCCTCTTCGGTATAGATTTCGTTTAAGAATTTTGTGCGAAAAGTCATGATGGCATAATTACCAACACGATAATTAGCAGCAACTAATTTCAAATCATATAAGTCTTCCGTCGCCATCGTCAAACTTTTCTCAGTTGGATAATTAGCCGTCGCATTGACCATTAATTCTTTTAAAAGATTTCTAATTGTTATTTCATCTTTTTTAATTTTTCTTCGGAAAGCTACCCCCACTGTAATTGTTTTAAATTTATCCGTTTTGATAATATGCAAATTATATGCATTCATATCATAACAAGTATATTTCATAAATACCTCGCTTTCGCTATTTATTATTAACAATATTTATAGTTTTAAACTACTTTCCAATGCTAATGTAATCATATCATTAAGTTTCTTTTCACGTTCAAGACTACTTAATTTTTCATCTGAAAAGAATAAATCTGATACCGTTAATAAAGCAGTGGCTTTTTTCTTAAACTTCCAAGCATTATTAAATAGGGCAAATGTTTCCATTTCAATACCTAAGACTTCTTTTTCCTTGCATCTTACATTATAATCATATTCTTTTTCATAAAAAGCATCAGCACAATAAATATTTCCTTTAACTATTTTAATATTATTATTTTTAGCTGTACTTTCAATAATGTTATTTAGACTGCCATCTGAAAAGACTAACTTATCTTTAATGCCATCAAGTTCATTTGCATAATCACTTTCACTATAAGATCCTTTTACCAATATAACATCATTTAAAGCTAATTTTTTATCGTACGCTCCACATGAACCAATCCTGATAATCACATCAACATCATAATCTTTAAATAGTTCATATGAATATATTCCCATACTGGGACATCCCATACCTGATGGGAAGATTGTCACTAACCTATCTTTATAATATCCCGTATAAGCGGTCATCCCCCTAACATTATTAACAAGTTTATAATCCTTTAAAAAGTTCTTCGCAATATATTCACTTCTTTTGGGATCTCCCGGCATTAAAACAACTTTTGCAATATCTTCTTTCTTACTTTCAATATGTACTGTGGCCATAATTATCACTCTCCAATATTATTATACCTAAAATTATCATTTATGTCTATTTTATATTTTACCATTATCATAAAAACTATAATAGCTATTATTACCAATAATAACATGATCAAGTAAATTTATCCCATGAATCATCCCTATTTCCTTTATTTTTAACGTCGTAAGTATGTCTTCCTTACTAGGTAAGGTATCACCCGAAGGATGATTATGAATGCAAATAATACTACTTGCAGATAATAAATAAGCTTCTTTAAAGATTTCTCTTGGATGAACCACCGAATTATTAATTGTTCCCACAAAAAGACATTTCTTGCCTAGATAATTACCTTTCGTATCTAAATATACGACATAAAAGTATTCTTGCTTTTTATCACCGATAATATCTCTAAAATGTTCATAAATAGCTAAAGCATTATTTAGCTTTATTTTTTTATCATCGTTTTTAGTATACACTCTTCTTCCTAGTTCAATGGCTGCTTTAAGTTCAATTGCTTTAACCTTCCCAATTCCTGTAATCTTCATAAGTGAACTAATTCCAATATCTTTTAACTGTGTGATATCTCCGACTACCTCTAATAGTTTTAAAGCCACTTCTTTTACATTATAATCTTTACTTCCCGTCTTTAAGATAATAGCGATTAATTCTTCATTAGATAAGTTTTCAGCTCCACAATTATATAATCTTTCCCTTGGTTTATCGCTATTAGGTATCTTCTTAAAATCTATCATACATCCTCCTACACTAGTTCATATGTTGTTTCATAAATATTATCATTATAACAATACTTGATTATATATTTATTATTTTCTCTAGCAACAATTATCCCAATTGTTTTATTGTGGCTAATTTTCTTAATATTTTGATCGACATAATTCATATAAACTCTTATTTGTCCAATATGCTCTTTCTTTAATTCCGTCACTTTAAGTTCAACCACTACATAACAATTGAATTCAATGTTAAATAATAAAATATCCATATAATTATATCTACTACCCAATTTAATCTTATATTCATTAGCAATATAACAAAAGCCTTCACCTAATTCCTTTAAAAAATCATCGATGTTTTCCAATATCAAATTCTTTAGCATTCTTTCAGTAATATTTTTAGTATTATAAATATTTTTAATAATAATTGGATGCTTAATTTCATCTCCAATATCCGAGTTATCATTATTAATTAGTTTTAACTTTGAAATATCATCTAATCTTTGATACTCATTTGATTTTATCCTATTACGCAATTCTCTTTTAGATAGATTATATTTAACACAAATACCAATGTAATATTCTATCTCATACTTGTTTTTTATAGAAAGTAATTCACCATAATGACTCCATGACAATTTGGTCGCCAGTGGCGACCATTTCTCATTTTTAAATAAAATATAAAATTGTCGCATTTTTCTTAATGTTCTTTCATTATATTTTTTTCCAACTTCTAAAGCTAATCTTTGTGAATATTCCTTTATTAAGCCATCACCATATTTAGCTCTTGCTTCCCCACCTTGTGCTTCCACTAACAATTTCCCTACGTTATAGTATCTTTCCAATTCGTATCTATTCTTACTATAATCTTTTATTTGCTTATATACTTCATTATCAGTTAGTTCTTTTTTTATCTCATTATAATAGTTCATAAATCCATCCCTTCATTAATGATATTGATAGTTTTTTGACGTTTTACTTTTAATGTGCAAAATATTACCAAAGATAATCAAAATATTACCAAAACAAGGCAAAAAAAAGAATGACTAAGCATTCTTATATTTATGAATTTATAAAGTTTGAAGTTATTGTACTACCATGCGTTGATGTAAATGATAATTGCCCAGTAAATGTTTTATTTTGATCGTCAAGCTGATTATTTCCTGGATCACTTATCCAAATAGCAAGATATATATCTTTAGTTGTACTGCTTGTAGAACCATCACTTAGTGACACAGTAACATCTGTACTATTTAGTTTAAAATAATTAATTGCATTAGCAGTTCTATTAATAGCTGTCGCCGTACTAATAGCCGTGTATGTACTACCACTAAGTGTAAACAATTGATATTTTAAATTATTAGTCGTATAAGTAGAAGTTAAAGTTTTTAAATTACCAGTCATCGTCTCTGCACTACCACTATTTGTAAATCTAATACGATATAAAGTACAAAGTCCATATCCTCTAGTATCTTCACATACATGACTACTATTAAGTGTACTTACAATTAAATTGTCAGCAACCGGTATTAACTTTCCACTCTTAATTGCTGTTGCATCCAAGTTAACATTGAAATCATATGTTCTACCACCAATAGTAGTATTATTACTGACATTACCTATTGATAAATAAGCAAATGTACCTCCAAGAGCCGTAAATACTACCGCACTAATAACTAAAACTAAAATTAAACTTTTGTTAATTTTCAATGAAATCACTCCCTAACAATCTATGATGAAAACGTACCTGTTACCCTAGATCCAAATGCAGATGTATAGGTAACTGTAGCACTAAAATTACCATTTGCATCATCACCACTTTGATCATAATTAAAATTAGGTAACCACATAATAAGCGTAAAAGTCCTCTCAGTACCACTAGCTAAACTAAACTTATTGCCCAAACTTTGCTCGTTACCGGCATCAACAACCACCGCACTTTGATAAACATTATCATTATTATCTAATACAAGATACTTAAAATTAGTAATGTCCTCCAAAGTAAAATTAATGGTTCCTACGAATTCCGTATCCTGCCCATCGTTTCCTACTTTAATCGTGTATGCACTACAAGCGCCACTACCATATTTATCAACGCATTGATTTTGATATGCTATATTAATATCAGTATCGTTAGTTGGTATTAAACCATTACCAGTATATAATGGTAAAACATCTAATTTAATATTAATTACCGCCGCTTCTGTTGCAACCGCCCCTTCAGTGCTTGAAGCACTAATTGCAAAATAAGCAAATGTTGAGCCAATCAGTATTACTAACATCGTTAAAATTGATATAATTAGCATAAATTTATTAGGTTTCATCTATATCACCCTACTATAATAATATTACCAAAAAAATAACTAAATTGCAATATTATTCCTAAAGAAAAAAGATTAATGTCATAAACATTAACCTTTTATCATCAATTCTTATATTACTATGATGTAAATGTAGAAGTAACACCACCGCCGGCGCCTTCAAATCTAACTGTTCCAGTAAATGATTTGCTAGCATCAGCAGATGTTTGATCTGAGCCTTGTTCTTCAACCCAAACAGCAACATAATAAGTAGCACTATTTCCGCTTTGTCCAGTTGCAGCTAAAGTAACATTAGATTTAAATGCAGTTACACTAGTAGCATTACCTGCAGTAAAACCACTTTGAGTTGTAGTAGCAGTTGCAAGTTCAGTCCATTTTAAATTTGTAACTGTACCATTTAATGTAAATGTACCATTAACAACGATAGCTGAAGTACCGCCATTAGTAACTGTTATTTCATATACTTGACAAACAGTGTTACCATTTCCATCAACACAACTATGGTTATTAGTACCAACTAACGCACTGCCAAGACCTGTAGCATATTGAGGTACAAGCTTACCAGAAGCGTCTGTAGTAACCTTTGTAACAGCCAACGTTAAGTCAGCACTAGAAGTTTCACCAGTTACAGTTGTTGTATTTTCAGCACTAGCAGCGAAGAATGCAAATGTAGCGCCAATAATAGCTACAACTAGTGTTGCAACACCAATTACTCCATAAAATATTCCTTGTCCTTTGTTTTCCATTTTTTTCTTATCCTCCTTACTATCTAAATGATATCAAAAAATTTGGTAAAAATCAATACCATTTGATAAATTTTTTTGTTTTTTTTACACTTTTATTGTATATAATTCTCTGAAACGATAGGAACATCTACTTTTTCATTATTTGTAAGTCCCATTGTTGGGAGAATTATATCATTATTTTCTTCGGTTGCTTCTTCTATTTTTGATAATACGCTCGTTGGTTTGACTGTGCCAATATTATCTACTTTTGGCATATCGGAAACAACTTCTTCTTCATGTTCTTTTCCATCTTGTAATTCAAATTCATTATCATCTAAGAATGGATCTTTTTCACTAAATAAATCCGTTGGTTTCGCTTCTTTAGGTTCTTCGATAAATATTTCGGTTGGAATAGATACATCCTCACTAGTATTTATCCTAATTTCACTGTTATCTTCAGTTGCTAAATTAATTGCTATATCATTTGGTGTACTAATAAAGATATCGTCACTTGTATCAGTCGTATTGTTATTAGCATCCAAAGTAATAAATGGATCTTCAGTATTGATTTCTTCTTCAAGTTTCTTTTCACGTGCCAATTCTTTTTCAGCTTCCGCTAATTTATCACGTTTAGTATTAAACTTTTTAGGTTCTAAGACAATTACGACTTTCTTCATAACTAATTTAGCTGTATCACTAGCATTCTTAACATTTAATTTAACTGGTTCTTGAATTCTTACAACCATATTACTTGGTTTATCAGTTTCATTCTCTTTACTTTCTTTAATTACCCCTTCATGTATTTCTTCTTCAACTGGTAAATCAACTTTTTCAATCTCTTTCCTATCAACGGAAAACTCACTAAGTAAACTTGTAATTTCATCACGATGATTAGCTTTATCTAATTCATCTAATCTATTTTCACATTCACTTATCTGCAAGATTAATTTATCGATATTTTCGATATTGATTTTTTGTGATTTAATAATTCCAAATTGTTCATTACATATTTTAGCAAAGAATTCAAGCATATCTCTATTAGTAACTTCTAATTCACGTCTCTTTATCAATCTTTCATTTAATAAAGTAGCAATATCTTCACGCTTCTGATATAACAAATCATAACTATTTTGTTTATCTAACACTAACTTATAAATGTTTAAGATATATTTCTTCTCCAATTCTTCATAGTAATCTCTTTTGGCATCACTTACATAAGATAAATACTCTTCTCTCTCTGCCCCACTAATGCCAGCATTCTTTAAGGCATCATAAGAAGATATAAAGGTATTCATCACTTCTAATTTATCTTTTAAATTACCTTCAATCTTAATAAGTTCACTATCGATATCCATATAATTTAAACTAGCATAATAAGAATCATTTGTAATAATCTTATTAAATTCATCGATTAATTCATCTTCTAATTTCGAATTGATTATTTCATTACTAGCTTTACTTTCATATTTTTGTTCTAATTCGTCACGTAATTTCTTTAATCTATTGGTTGTTTCTTCAATTTCTTTCGTATTATTTAAGTATTCCTGAATATTAGCAAGTCTAATGCGTAGATCATCTAATTCATCTTGTTTTTCAATACTAGGTAAATTATCTAAAAAGTTGGCAGTAATTTTGATATAATCGTCAGTAAATTCATTTCTTTCATCAATTCGATTCTGAATAAAATCAATTAATTCGCTTAGTCTATTAGCTTCATCATCTAAAGATGTTGTTATATATGTTTTACCTGCTAATAACTCTTCATATTCCTTATTTCTAATATCATCAACTTCACGAGCCGCTTTCTCGTAATTCTTTAAAGTTGCTTCTCGATCTTGAATATTACCTAACATAATACTTGTTCTAAGTATTTTAAATTTCTTTTCTAATATATCGGTATTAATTCCTTGTTTTATCATCTTATTTACCTCCAAATTACATTATCTTTTTAAAGTTTTCTACGCTTTTTAGAATACTTTTTTCTTTCTTTTTCTTTATTTCTTCGTGACGTATTTCTTCTTCTCTTTCTTTTATTTTATCTAACGCGGAAGAAGTAATCTGACTTCTAAGTACGTTTTCAGCTGCAAAT
Source organism: uncultured Eubacteriales bacterium (assembly GCA_900321645.1). Classification (GTDB taxonomy): domain Bacteria; phylum Bacillota_I; class Bacilli_A; order RF39; family UBA660; genus RUG705. The sequence goes on from ONWZ01000078.1 coordinate 7,151, forward strand.
GAAATACTTTCACATATTCTTAACTGATAACATATATAGAAAGTCATCAAACTGGAAAGGAAATTAGTAATATCGGTTTCAATTACAAAGTCCTCTCCTTCATAATATTCTCCTTTGAATTCAACTGGAAACAATTGTATTTTCATAAACTCAAATGATGTAAGTGAATGATAGTGATTATAATAAACATTTACTTCACTATAATTCATACTATGGATAGCATCATCAATACATTTTTCAATTTCCATAAATCTCTTTTCAAAGTCATCTTTTTCAATTTTTAATAGTACTAAATCATCCATATAAATTATTTTCTTACCAATAATTATTTTGTAACAATCCGTATCTTTTCTTAATTGCTTGCTTACTTCAGCATTGAAGTTCCCACAAAATCCATAATCATTAGCAATATAAATATTTAACTTCGGTTTAGTTTTATCAGGAGTAAGAATCATTTTATCTAAAATTAAATTCTTGTTATACATTATTCTACTTAGAATATCGGTTATTTCTTTACCAACATCATGGTATTTATCAGCTTCTTTTAAGGCTTTATCCATACGAAGTAATGCTTGGAAATTCATAACCTTAACAACATTCTTAATTTTCATGTTTCCCCTCCTATAGTTTTTTATAATTTTTTTTCTTTAAATTCTCCTCTTTTAAAACAATATTATTTAATAATTTAAACGTAATATATGTAAAATACAAAAAGACAAATATTGTTACAAAACCTAACAATATTAATAAATATATTGTTTGATACGTATTTACTAAATAATCATACAATCTACTTGTAACAAATATCGCTAACATATTAATCATCGCATAGATTAAATCGATTGTTATCCGATTATAATCTTTAATAGCAATATCTGCCCCGATCATAAAGACAATCATAATAAATACATAATAAATATTTAAACCACTAAATGTTGCTACACACCATATCAAGAAGATATAATTCAAAGTAACTAAACTAAAAGCTAAAATACTACGATTATCCATTCCCAAGAATAATCCATAGAATTTAATTTTACTTGTTTTGACATTATAATTCTTTAAAGTAATCTTAAAGGTTATCGCCAAAACGATTAGAAAGACAATTGCTACCACTAAAAAGTTAACAACATTTCCTAGAATTGGTAAATCTCTCTCCATTTTAATTACCCTCTTTGATCATTAGATTAAAGACATTATTACTATTCATATAAAATGCTTTGATATTTTTATAATTTAATTCAATTTCTTCATTTTTAATATCAACGCTGCCTTCAATTTCACCCAATATTGGTAAATAATCTTGCATAATAAGCAAATTATAATTCTTACTAATAATTCTAATTATCTTGATATGTTCATATTCTATAAGACCTTTTTCCAAATCAAATATTCTAACTTTAATTCCCTGATTCTCATTCATGATATTTACCTATAAATAAGAATTTACTTTCATCGACACCATCATATGCACCATTTAAAATGTTTTCTACATCTTGTAAGACATCTTCAATTTTTACAAACTGACCTGGAATATTGGTAAATGGTTCGGCCACAAACATTGGTTGTGAAAAGTAATATCTTAACTTTCTTGATCTATAGAATATATGTTTATCTTCTTCAGATAGTTCTTCGATACCCAAAATAGCAATAATCTCTTCAAGTTCTTTGTAACGAGTTAAATATCTAAGTACTTCCTCGATTAATTTAAAGTGTCTCTCGCCAATTTTTTCAATATCAACTAATTTAGATGTTGATTTGAAAACATCTATGGCTGGATACAATCCAAGTTCGGCAATTTTTCTATCCAAAACAATTTGTCCATCCATATAAGAAGTAATTGTCCCTACAGCTTCATCATTATAATCATCAGCCGGAATATATATTGCTTGGAAAGAAGTAATGGAACCATTTTCAGTTGAACTAATACGTTCCTCAATCTTACTTATTTCATTTGCCATATCAGCCGGATAACCATTTTCAATTAATAATTGTTTTAGTTCTGTAGCAATTTCGGATTTTGCTTGAATGAAACGATAAACATTATCGATGAATAATAAGACATCTTGCTTCTTTTCATCACGTAAGTATTCGGCCATCGTAAGTCCGGCATAAATAGATTTACTACGTGATACTGGATTATCACCCATCTGCCCAAAGACCATACTCATCTTATCAAGCAAATTAGATTCTTTCATGTCTTCGTATAATTCTTTACCTTCACGGCTACGTTCACCAGCGCCGACGAAGACAGCATTTGCATTAATTGATGAATATACATTATGGATAAGCTCCTTGATTAAGACGGTTTTACCAACTCCAGCTCCGCCTAGTAGACCCATACGAAATCCTTTTTGAAGTGGTGCAAAAAAGTCAATTACCTTAATTCCTGTCCATAAGATTGGTGCCGTTACATCGACATCCTTTAAACTTACTGTACCATGGGAGATATCTCGCTTATTTACACTCTCTACTTCACGATTGTCGATAGCATCACCATAAGAATTGAAAATACGGCCCAAAATTTTATCTGAGTATTCAATTTCAATTCCTTCACTCTTCTTAACAACTTCACTGCCCTTTTTAAGTCCACGCGTTGAACCTA
>ONWZ01000094.1 GCA_900321645.1 uncultured Eubacteriales bacterium
ATCACCATTCATATATATTTCATCATTCGTGGATGTATATACTAAATCAATTCTTCTATCGACTAATAATAATTTAAATGATTCATACACTTCATTTAATAAAAGTTCTATGTCAAATTCTTCTTTATTTATTTTAATCTTACTATATTCCATAAAATCAGCAATGACATTTAAACTACGATCAATTTCTGATTTAATAATTCCAATATATTTTTTACTCTTACTTTGATTATTTAAATCAATCATATCCAAGTATCCTTTACATACGGCAATTGGATTTTTTATTTCATGTGTTAGTTTAAATAATGAATCTTTAATTTGACTTTCCTTATTTATATTATTAACCAGTGAATATAATGAACTGACATTATTAGCTGATTTAAATAAATATAACAAAAGGAAAGTAAAAAGATAAATGATCATGATATAACCAAATAAATTAATAATATGATAGATATTATCATACGTCTTCATAAAATATTCAAAAGAAATAAATATTCCTTGAATAATGGCACTTATTTTTAAGAACAAATAATTAAATTCTTTTCTTTTTAGTAGTAATAAATATGTTATTAAATAACCTAAATATTTTAAACTGACAATATAGATATTTAAATCATATTTAAAATAACTAAGCATGATAATAATAATTGATAAAATAGCCCCTAAAAAACCTTCTTTTTTAAAATAACATACTAATACCGGAATATTACATAAGATTAAAAGATGCACCTCTTCTAAATCATAAAGACTTAAATATAAAGATAAAAAGATCGTAATGATAAATGTAACATCCGCTAATTTTTGATTATTTAATGAATTGTAACAACTAAGGACTAAATATATTAAAATAGGAAAAGTAATTAAAATCATTCTAATAATGATATTCTCCATAACCTCACCAATTATATTGTAATATACCTCTTATGTCGAAATTTGTCGAATTATGTAGAATAATAAAAAAATGTCAAAAAAAATAGTCCTAAGACTATTTTAATTCACGAATATATTTTTTTAATTGTTTAGCATCATTACCAAAGATAATCTTTAACTGATCATCAATTTCAACAACTCCTTGAGCTCCCAGTTTAATAATTCCCTCTTTATTGGCTTTTGTAATATCCTTTAAAGTTACTTTGAATCTAGACATTTCTAATTCTGTTTCTAAGATATTATCTTTACCACCTAATAATTCCACTAACTTATTAAATTCAAGTGCCACATCCTTACGATTACTCTTCGCAATTGCAAAGGCAATTATTAAAAAAACAACAATTATAAATACATATTGATACCATTGCATGATACACACCTCTAGTAAATTATACTATAAAATAAAAAATATAACAATATTATTGTCTAAAATTATCAAATTTGATATAATTAAAAAAGTAGAGGTGGTAATAAAATGAAAAAACTAAGTTTTCAAAAAGTATTTTGCTTTATAAGTTTTCTATTTATCTTATCTTGTTGTATTTTTTATGGCACTAGATTTTTAAAATTATTTATTGAGAATCATAAAGAGGCGGTAAGTGAAAAGAATTCATTAGCCAAAGTACTAAAAGAAAAAAATGAAGAAAATGAAAATTTTAAATCTGTAAATGGCCAAACATATTTTGTTGGTAAAGAAGAAAATAATTATCTATTATTTTCAAATATCTTATGGCGTATTATTAAACTAAATGATGATAATTCAATTACTGTCATTAGTAATAACGCCCTAACTTCCCTAGCCTTTGGCAAAGGAGAAGGTTTTAATGAATCAGAAATCTTTAAATGGTTAAATAAATCTGATAAAGAATATTCTGGCATTTTAGAAAATGCTCTAGATACTAATTATTTACAAAAAACGGTATCTTGTACAAGTAAAGTTGATGAATTAACTAATAGTCCCTGTACTGATGATGAAAACAAAGATAACTACTTTACCCTATTACCAATTGCTGATTATTTAAATATTGGTTCTAAAGATAGCTATCTAGCGATTGATGAATACTTCTATTTAAGTAATATGACAACTGAAAATAGAACTTGGTATGTTGATGATACCGGTAATGGTAAGATGGGAAATGGTACTGATGTCCTTGGTATAAGACCAGTTATGACCATTAAAGCTAATGCTGATTTTGCGGGTGGTGATGGTACTAAAGATAATCCATATACGATTGAAAAAGAAAATAGTCTATTCGGTAGTTATGTAAAATTAGGTGATGATATTTGGCGTGTCTATGAAATAAAGGATAATACCCTTAGATTAATGCTTAATGATTATTTAAAAGTAAGTGGCAATAATTTAACTTATCGTTATTCCAATAATAGTTCATATCATAATGATACAGCTTCAGGCAGTATTGCTTATTACTTAAATAATGATTTCTTAAATAAATTATCATATAAAGATAAAATAGCCGAAATTAAATGGCCTAATGGTTATTACAATAGTAGTACTGATTTTGATTATACAAATGCCTTAAAGGCTGAAGTTGATACCAAAGTAGCCTTGATGAGTATTGGTAATATATTCTTGAATCCAGAATTATATAATTACTTTACAATGACTGGTTCAAAAGAAAAAAGCAACATGGTTTATATCGTCGCGGAAGATAAAAGAAATTATCCAAGACAAATTGGTTCTAGTGTCAATGTCATACCATGTATCAGCATTGATAAAAGTATATTAACAAAAGGAAATGGTACTAAAAATAGTCCATTTGAAATGGAGTAAACTATGAGTAAAAGAAAGAAAAGTAAAAATAAAGGATTAAAATGGACAATCTTATTTATCATTCTTGATCTACTAGCAATTGGTGGCTTTGTCATGATGTATGGCCCTTGGGATAAAGTTAGAAACTTCTATGTCAATACGGCTATGAAGACCAAAGATCACCAATATTTAGCTAAAGTTTTCTATAGTGATAAAACAATTAATGATATCATTAACAGTAACTATTTCATCGAAATTAAAGAAAAAGTAAAACTTGATGATGTTGTAATTGATACTGCTCCTAAAGCAAGCTATAAAAACAAATATGATGAAGAAATTTTAACTCGCGATGGTAATAATGAAGATTATAAAATAATCAATCTAAAAGTAGGTATTTCAAAAGCTTATTTAGTAGCTATCTACAAGCCAGATAAAGTTACCCTAATTCGCGCTAAAAACTTTAATATCGGTAGATATGGAGAGCAAGTAACTTACATGTGTAACCGTTATAATGCCTCTGTATGTATCAATGGTGGTGGCTTTGTCGATGAAGGAATTGGTTCCGACATTCCACTTGGTTATGTTATCGATGACGGAGAAATAGTATGGCCATCAAGTAGTTGGGATACTAGAAAAGGAAATCTAATCGGTTTCAATAAAGAAGGAAAATTATTATTATTATCTAATTCAACTGGTGAAGATGCTCTATCTGAAGGTATGGTTGATGGTTTAGAATTTGGACCATTCTTAATTGTCAATGGTAAACCATTAGAAATTGTTGGTGACCCTTGGGGTAAATCACCAAGAGTTGCGATTGGTCAAAGAAAAGATGGTGTTGTCTTATTCCTAGTTATTGATGGCGAAAACTATATCGACGGTGCCTCTTTACAGGATGTCGTTGATGTCTTAACTAGATATGGTGCTTACAATGCCGCTAATCTAGATGGTGGCCACTCTTCTTCCTTAGCTGTTAACGGTGTCTTATATAATAATCCGCCAGCGATTGCTAAAAGACAAGGTGGAAGATACGTCGTTACTGGATTTGGTTTATTAAAATAATATAAAAATAAAAACAGAGATTATTTCTCCGTTTTTTCTTTATCTTTCTTTTTACTAATACCGTAATGTTCACGAACTTGCTCTTCGATTTCTTTTCTAAAATCGGCATTACTCTTAACTAACAATTTAGCATTTTCACGTCCTTGTGCTAACTTCTCACCCTTGTAAGAGTACCATGCGCCACTCTTTTCAATAATATTTGCTTCGGCAGCTAAATCAATTAATTCACCGCTTTGACTAACTCCTTCACCATACATAATATCGACAGCAGCGCTCTTAAATGGAGGGGCTACTTTATTCTTGACAACTTTAATAATAGTCCTATTGCCAACTACATCCGTACCATTCTTAATTTGTTCTCCTCTTCTGATATCCAATCTAACAGATGAGTAATATTTAAGCGCTTTACCGCCAGGTGTTGTTTCTGGATTACCAAACATAACACCCACTTTTTCACGTAATTGATTGATAAATATTACAATCGTATTCGTTTTATTGATAGATCCTGATAGTTTTCTCAAAGCTTGGCTCATTAGTCTTGCTTGTAAGCCAACATGACTATCCCCCATCTCACCATCGATTTCCGCTTGTGGTACTAATGCTGCAACTGAATCGATAACAATAATACTTACTGCTTCACTTTTAACTAAAGCATCACATATTTCTAGTGCTTGTTCACCGGTATCTGGTTGGCTAAGTAATAGTTCATCGATATTAACTCCTAAATTACTTGCATATACTGGATCTAGTGAGTGCTCAGCATCGATAAAGGCTGCTCTTCCTCCGGTCTTTTGTACTTCGGCAATCGCATGCAATGCAAATGTTGTTTTACCAGATGACTCTGGTCCAAATATTTCAATTATTCTTCCTTTGGGATATCCTCCTACCCCAAGTGCTATATCTAAAGAAATAGAACCACTAGATACCACATCTATTTCCATATTCTTTTGTTCCCCTAATTTCATTATTGCGCCTTTCCCAAATTGTTTTTCAATATCTGCCAATACTTGTTCCAAGGCTTTATCTTTCTCTACTGTTTTCAATTTTTTTCCTCCTCTAATATCAGTACATTCTAATTATATAATGCTTTTTTTATTTTGTCAATACTTTTTGCAAACAATTGTTTGCAAAATCTGCAAACCCTTATGTTTACTATTTTAATTACTGTAAAAAAAGAAAAACAAGAAATAAATTCTTGTTTTAATCTAATTTTTTTGTAAGATCATATACGATTATATCATTCGATACTTCAATTATTTTATCAGCATATTCACTTCGACTACTGATATAGTCACTATCGAGGACACTATTCGATATTGTATATGATTCATTATCTTTAGCATTATAATATATCTTATCGGTAATATATGAACTATCTTTAAAGACGACAATACCATCTTCTTTTTTAATACCCATTATATCTTTACCTAGAGCATATTTATTATAAACATTTAACATGTTCCCAATTGTTGGCAAAACATCAATCATACCCATAGGGGTAGTTATTTTGGTACTACTCGTCATATCTTTACTCCAGATAATAAATGGCACTTTCTTATTTAGTTCATAATCATAATCATTAAATTCAACATAGTTTTCGTCTTCTTCGTTATACAAAGTATCATTTTCAAAATCATAATTATACATATAATCATATTGTTTTTTAGCTATTCTTGCATCATGATCACCATAGATAATAACAACAGTATTATCAAGTAATCCAGCTTCATCCATATCGTTAATAAAGTTACCAATCGATTTATCCATATAATTAACTGATTTAAGATATCTTCCAATCATCATATTATTGATGTATTCTCTTCTGACTGTTTCACCATCTATATTAACTTCCATACTCAAATCTAACTCATTATATAACTCTACATCCTTCCATGGAGTATGATTCGTTAAGGTAATTAATGTTCCATAATATGGTTCTCCGACATTTTCTTTAATATCTTTAATCATCGGTACAACTTGTCTAAAGAACGACTCATCTGATAATCCTAAGCCATATTCTTCATCGATAACAAAAGCACTTTTATCATACATCTTGTCATAGCCCATATTGATATGCATTGCTTTTCGGTTCCAAAAATCGCCGACATTACCATGCATACTAAACACATAATAGCCTTTATTCTTAAGTAAATTTTGAATTGTTACAAAATGATCATTGTAATAGTTAACAAACACTGTACCATTATTTGATGGTAATAAACTAGTCGCATAAGTAAATTCGGTATCACTACTTGTTCCAACCCCTACTTGTGCATAAAAATTATCAAAGTATATTCCTGAATTAACTAATTTATTTAAATTAGGCGTTATTTCTTGATTATTTAATTCAAGACCAATCGTGAAGGCTTGCAAACTTTCTGCATGAATGGCAATAACATTCTTGCCCTCAAAGATTCCAGTATATTTATTATTCTTTTTCTCTTTTCTATTTTCGTTATAATAATCATTAGTCTTTTTATAAGCATTATCATACCCAAAAACGTTATTAAATTTTGGTTTTAAACTCTGTATAATATCATCAATTTGATAAACATATGGTCCCCATGAATTAAGCACCATCGTTCTATTCCATAATTTATATAGCCTACTGAAAGAACTATATGGTGGTAAAGAGCAGCCAATCCCTAGGCAAACAATTACCACAGCCATTGATTTCAGAAAAGCCATCTTATTTACTCTGTATTCTTCGGGATGTTTTCTTCTAACAACAAACATTGCCACAAATAACCATAAATAAGTTAAATCACATGGACGTATGACCATTTCCATAACTGCATCACCAACATCTTTAACAAAAACCGATGTTGCTAATAATGATACCGAGATGAATGATGAATAATAATTATAATATAAGGAATTAGTAACACACGTCGTAATCATCAAAAAGGTCGCAATCCAGTAATAAGCGTTTCTCCTTTTCTTTTTAACAATGAGTGATATTCCTAACAGCAACATAATAACAGCCATATCAAAGAAAATTGATCTTAATTGAAATGCCCCAGTTGTAAACAATCTAAGTAAAATAGCATTCAAAAAATTACCAAACACAAATAAATTACTTGTTTGATGCTCACATATCCACGGAATCATCTTTTTTCTCATAATACCACACATACCCTTTATTGACTTTCTAAAGAATTATAGTATTTATTTATTAAATCATAGACAATTATATCATTAGAAAGCGAAATTAATCTATTCGCATATTCCTGATCATTAACTAAAGATTCAACACTTACCGAAGCATTTTCTTTAAATTGTAAATATTCGCCAGTACTTGCGTCATAATAACCTTTATCAGTAATAAAATCACCACTAGGAAAGACCACCACATTATCAGTAATTGAAAAGATATCATGGCCTAAAGCAAACTGATTTTTAATTCCTAACATATTACCTAAAGTAGGCATAACATCAATCATACCCATTACCTTATGACATTCAAAATTATATTTTGAGCTTTTCATACCTTTAGTCCATATAATAAATGGTACTTTTCTATTTATCTCATAAGTATAATTATCGATTACTTCCATTTTGTTATCTTTATCGATTAAAACTTGATCGATATTATCATTTAGATATAATCTTTCAAATTCTGCTTTTTTTAATTTACTATCATGATCGCCATAAAGCACAATTATCGTATTATCTAAAAGTCCTCTTTCATCTAAATCATTAATTAGCTGACCAATAGCGGCATCCGCATAATTGACACACTTCAGATAATTACCCATTTTAGTTCCTTCAAGGTATTCGATTTCTTCTTCTCCATTTTGAAGATTTACTGAATAATCATTTGCATATTCAGTATCAACTAAAGATGTAAATGGTGTATGATTTGTAAGCATAACTAATGTTCCATAATAGTGTCCATTATTTTTAGCAATATCATCGATTATTTCCGCTGATTGTCTAAAGAAAGATTTATCACTTAACCCTAATCCTAAAACTTCATCAATATCATAAGCATCCTCATGCGCATAAAAATGATCATATCCCAAAGACTTATAAGCATTTGCTCTATTCCACGCACTCGCAACATTTCCATGCATACTAAAAGTATAATAGTTTTTTTCTTTAAGTAAGCTATTTGTCGTCACATATTTACGATTAAAATAATTGACAAATACGGTTCCACTAGATGCTGGTAATAATGATGTCAATGATGTAAATTCACTATCGCTACTATTACCGATGCTTTCTTGAGTATAAAAGTTAGAAAAATACATTCCCTCTCTAGCCATTTTATTAACATTTGGAGTAAGTTCTTTATCATTGAATTTTAAATTCATTGTAAATCCTTGAATACTTTCTCCATGAATTACTAAAACGTTCTTTCCTTTAAAAGTGTTTGTATATTTATTACTTTTATCGGGGTTTTGTTCACGTTCGTCTAGAAACGTAATAAAATTCAAATAAGCATCATCTGAGGCAAACATACTACTAAATCTTGTTCTAAGAGTGGCTATTACATCATTAATTTGATATGTATAAATACCGAATTCCATTACTGTATATCTTCTATCCCATTGTTTATTTAATCTACTGATATCTTTACTAGTTAATGTAGATATAAAAATTAATCCAAAGAATAGACATAATATTGCTGTAACTAGAATTCTTTGCTTGCCGACTTCTATTTTGGCTACTTTTTCATAATACTTTCCTTTTTTCAATTTTTTATTTACTAGTACTAAAACAATAATAGGTAAAATATATACCAAATATTTTAATTCAAGTAATGTTGTAACAGCGCTGACATATCCCCCTAATTGAGTAGATGTTTTTAACAATGACAAAGAAATAAATGATATATAATTAAAATAATAAACACTGTTTGCAAAGCAAATAACTGAAAGGAATATTATCCAAAACAAATAATATTTAAACTGGCGATTAGGTTTAATTAAATACGCAAAAGCAGCGATAACTAATAAAACAATTAGATCGCCCAATATTGGTTTAACATTTAAATAATTTTTAACCGTTAAAAATCTAAGGATAACCCCGTTCATTAACCCCATAATTAAAAAGGTTATCGTTAAAATATTGGTCCTTAAATAAAGACTGACATCTTTTTTTATTTTTTTATAATTTATCTTCTTTAAAAAAATGCCCAATTTCTTTTTAGACTTTTTGTTCTTTTTCATCAGCATCACACCTCAAATACATTATAATTATACCATTGATTGTGCTATTTATCAACTTATATTTGGCAAATGATATTTACTTTTGTATTAACTATTTGATATAATAAAATTATATAAGGAGCGATTATGATTAAAAAACTATATCTAAAAATCAAAGATTTATATTTTAAATACCATGAAATAATAAATTATTTAATATTTGGTGTTTTAACAACAATCGTCGGATTAGGAACATATTATCTCTTTTCAATGACTATTCTTAATCCCGATAATCCAATAGAACTTCAAATAACGAATGTCTTGTCTTGGATATTTGCTGTTACTTTTGCATATTTTACTAATCGAAAATATGTCTTTAATAGCAAAGACAAAAACATTGGTAAAGAAATGGTAAAGTTTTATTTAGCAAGAATAGCATCATTACTTATCGATATGTTATTAATGTACATTTTTGTATCTAGATTAAAGTATAATGATAAAATCGTTAAAATTATTGTTCAAGTAATTGTCATAGTTGTAAATTATATTTTTAGTAAATTAATAGTTTTTAAAAAACAGAGGGTGAAGGAATGAAAAAAGTAACAGTTGTCGTACCAATGTACTACGAGGAAGAGATGGTAAATGCCTGTTATCAAGAGTTAAAAAAGGTTTTAAACGGCATAAAGAATTATGATTATGAAATGATTTTCATAAACGATGGTTCTTTAGATAAAACATTGCCATTACTTACCAAAATAGCCAATAAGGATAAGAAGGTTAAAATTATTTCTTTTTCAAGAAATTTTGGCCACCAAGCTGCCGTCAGTGCCGGATTAAAATATGTCACTGGTGATGCCATTGTCATCATCGATGCCGATTTACAAGATCCACCAAAAGTTATTCCTGATATGTTAAAATTATGGGAAAAAGGTTATGAAGTGATTTATGGTAAAAGAAAGCTTCGTAAAGGAGAATCATTCTTTAAATTATTTACTGCAAAAATGTACTACAAAATACTAAATCGCCTATCATCAGTAAATATTCCTAAAGATACTGGCGATTTTAGACTTGTCGATAGAAAAGTAGTTGATGTTATCAATTCACTACCAGAACATAATCTTTTCTTAAGAGGCTTATTTAGCTTTGTTGGTTTCAAACAAATTGAATTCTTATACGAGCGTGATAAACGTCAAGCCGGCGAAACCAAATACACCTTGAAGAAAATGCTTAGATTGTCATCTGATGGTATCATTGGTTTTTCAGACAAACCATTAAGTTTTCTGTTTACCATCAGTGCTATTTTCTTTATAATAGCGTTTGTCGCTTTAGTTTTATTGTTTATTTATCCAAAACATTATTTGACATTTTTGATGATTTGCCTACTTAATTTTAATACTAGTATCATAATCTTTTGTCTATGGCTACTATCGCTATATATAAGAAGAATTAATGACGAAGTTAGAAATAGGCCATTATATATTATCGACAAAACAGTCAACATAAAAGAGAGTTAATAACTCTCTTTTATAAACATTTACTATTATCAGTTTTATATGTACCACCAATCGAAGTAACATATTCCTTTATTTTTAATTCTGATATTTTTACCCAATTACCACTTGCATAATACCAGTTAAAATCATTTGGATTAGTCATATATATTGGTTCATAAATGACAACTTTCACATTATATAATTCTCTTGGTATTCTTAAAATTGAATAATAGTTCTTATTGCCATATACTTCACCATTACTCTTATTAAATATTTCATCAGTATAATAATCCTTAGAATACATTCTTTTTCGGTCATTGCCAATGCCATAGAACTTCCGATACTTATCAAATAGTATTAATTCAGCATCTAATTCAGTCTTCGTCGCTTCATTTTGAACAATTATTTCAAAACCGCCATCCTCTTCATACATTGAGCCATTATGATGATTACTATAAGCTACTCTACTTACTGCTCCATAATAACCAATGGTAAGTCCACGGCGATCTAACGGATCTAGTCCACTATTACCTAACATTTCGCCCAAAGAATCATCATATCTTGTCATATAAACTTTGTAGCCCATTGATTCATAGCGACACTTTTCATATTTAGATATCTTCAAGTTCAAATCTTTTTCAATCATGATACCATTAGCTGTTCCCGTTTCACTACCACCATGTCCAGGATCAATTACAAAATCATATTGATATTTGAAATCTTCAATTGTAATTGTTACCAAATCATCGTCATAACTAAACGTAACTAACTTATTACCCACTTTAGCTCTAACAAGGCGATTATAGATGTCCATTTTACTAATTAATCGTTCTTCATTTTTACCACTAATATAAGCCTCATAAGCCCCATTTTGAACAGTTGTTAAATTTAAATTACCATTATAATAATTAGCTCTACTTAAAGCCATATTGTAGGTATATACTAATTTATTATCCTTATTTTTTAATTTAATAATATAACTATCAGCATATTGTCTAACATATCCTTCAACATATACCCCATCTTTAGTAAAATTATTTTTAATTATCGTATTTGAATATAAGGTGGCATTATAAGTGCTATAGCCAACTCGACTGCCCTTATCCGGATTGACACTAATAACCGGTTTCTTTACGATAACTTTTCTAGTAACTTCAGTTTTATTACCACTATCATCACTAACCGTATAAGTTAAGGTGTATTCACCTTCTTTACTAGTATTGACACTACCAGACACTTTTACTTTATCCATTAAATCAGTATCATAATTATCGCTAACCGTATATCCTGGTTCACTATACTTACCACCAAGTAAAATATATAATTCTTCTCCCCCTAGTAGTTTAATTTCTGGTGCTATTTTATCGATAACATTGACATTTCTAAATACATATTCATTATATACTTGATATTTAACTTTATACTCCCCTATTTTGGTTGTATCAACCATCTTGCTATCGATATCAACTTTATCACTAATATCGCTACCATTAGCGTATACTTTAATACCATATTCTTGATATTCATCACCAACATTAATATATAACGTACTAGGCCCCACTAGTTCAAAAACCAAATTATCACTTTCTTGGTATTCTAAAGAGTAAGTAATACCTAAAAAGCTTACTACTAGAATTATTAATACAGTTGAAACATAATATATTTTTTTCATATCACATACTCTCCTAGTCTACTTTAATTTTACCACAAATAGCATAAGATAGTAAATAAAAAGATAGTCACTTAACTATCTTTTTCTATTTTTCTGTAATATATTCTTTGGCCATCATATAATATTTAGCTCCAGATATAATTGATAATACTGCTGCCAAAATTAATAAATAATCTGATACTCTAACAGGTATTAATGAAAATGGTAAATCATAAAACAACTTTAATGTTAAACCAGTCATTAATGAAGCAGTCTTGTATTTAGCAACTGGAATAGCCGCAACTGCTTTTCCTTTATTACCAATTAACATCTTTATTGAATCGACAATAATATCTCTACCAATAATAATTACTGCAATTATCGGATGAATCATATTCTCAGCTGTCAAAACAACAATCAAAGTATTCGTTAAAAGCTTATCGCTTATTGCATCGATCATTTTACCAAAATCAGTTACCATATTATACTTACGAGCAACTTTACCATCGATAAAATCTGTTATTGAAGCAATAATAAATAACACTCCTGAAATGATATATCTTAAATCAACTGTCATACTACCATGCACAATATAGGTTGGGATATCAACGCCAACTTGATGCCATGGAAATAATAATATTATTAGAATAATTACTGATAAAACTATTCTCGACATTGTTATTTTATTTGCTGCGTTCATATTTACCTCCTAATGATATATGTTGAATTAGTTTCAAAATTATTTTTATGTATTTCACTAATAACTAAGTAACTAACAATTATTAATACTACAACCATTACAATTGATAATATTAGTATTCTTGTATTATGTTTCTTTTGACTCATATTAGTATATGGTGAAGTAACTTCTTTTTTATTTTTCTTTTCCTCTTTTGCTTTTTCAATATCATTAACGGGAATCTTTGATGTAAAATCAAATAAAAACTCATTAAATTCATCCATCATTTTTTCACCATCTAGTCCTAAATATTTAGCATAATCACGAATGAAATATTTTAGTGACATAACATCCTTAAAATCATCTTTATTCCCATTCTCTAAACTTTCTATTTGACTAGGACGCATCTTTAAATCTTCAGCTGCTTCTTCAATTGACACGCCATTTTCTTCCCTTTTTTCCTTTAATTTTAATCCTATATCTTTCATGTTCCTCTTCCTTAAATAAATATAATTATCTTATAAGCCACATTCTGTACCAAAAGGCGACAAACATTTATCTATAGCTATGCTATCCATCCTCAGATTCTAGTTCTCCTAAGATAGTTCCCCTACCATAATTTGGGTTTCTCGCTTGTGGGGTTTACCCGTTTCACCCTATTTATTTCTAAATAGTATCGTCACTGTGGCACTTTATATCCATTTAATCATAGTTACCCTTAGATTAAATAGATGCCGTCAGGTTTCCCTGCCTTAGGTTATTTTTTCCCTAAGCGCAAACACTACTACCATCACAGG
>ONWZ01000095.1 GCA_900321645.1 uncultured Eubacteriales bacterium
AAGCATGGTTTTTTTGCTAGAATGAAAAGTAATGTTATAAATAAAAGAAGAGCAAAAAGAAGAAAAAAATTAAGCGCATAGCCACAAACCTGTGGTTTTTTGTTTATATATATTATATAATTAAGAAAAGGTGAAAACTATGAACAAAGAAAAAATTATTAAAAATAGTGAAACTTATTCTGAAATAATTAATAACGGAGTTGTAGTAAAAAATAAATTTATTAGTATTTATTATCAAAAAAATGAAGATGATACAAGATACGGTATAACCATTCCAAAAAAAGTTGGTAAAGCACATATTAGAAATAAACTTAAAAGACAAGCTAAAAATATTATTACAACAAACGAAATAACTATACCAAAAAATTACAATTATGTTATAATTATAAAAGAAGCCACATTATCACTAACTTATAATGAGATGGCTTGTCAATTAATGGAACTATTTAAGAAAGTGAGAAATTAAATGAAAAAATATCAAAAAGTATTAGTGTTAATAATTGGTATCTTTTTACTAACTGGATGCACTAAATTTCTAAAAGATAGTGAAAATAAACCAATTAAAAATGAAGAAACTGGCCAAATGATTACTGAAAATATAATTTGTCGACCAACCAATGAAACAACTATTGCTATATATCAAGATAACAATATTGATATTAGCAAATTACCAACATGTAAAAAATTTAGCCCTATTGGTAATTATGAAGGACTTTGGACAAGTTTATTTGTTAAACCATTAGCGTGGGTGATCATTAAAATTGGGGTATTACTTAAAAATTATGGTTTAGCGTTAATTGTTACTTGTTTAATAATTAGATTAGTATTATTCCCATTTACAAAAAAAACTGCTATGCAATCAGAATTAATTAAAAAGGCTCAGCCAGAAATGCAAAAACTTGAAAAAAAATATGAGAACAAAAATAGTACTGAAGATCAAAATAAAAAAGCTCAAGAAATGATGGCTATTTATCAAAAATATAAAATTAATCCTGTATCAGGATGTCTATTAGCCTTTATTCAATTACCATTGTTATTAGCTTTTTATGAAGCAATACAAAGAACACCAGCTATTTTTGAAGATAAATTTTTATTCTTAGAACTAGGAAAAACACCATGGAATGCAATTAAAGGTGGCGAATATTGGTATATTATCCTTGTAATTTTAATATTCGTAGCCACATTATTCTCATTTAGAAAGACTTTAAAAGATCAAGCAGCAAATCCAGCTATGAATATGAAGACAACATTATACTTTATGCTAGCCATCATTACATATAGTTCATTTACCATTGCTAGTGCTGTAGGTATATATTGGGTAACATCAAATATCTTTACAATTGTTCAAAATATAATGGTTGAAAGGAAGAAGGTTATATAAATGAAAAAATATACATATGAAGGAAAGACAAAAGAAGAAGCTATCGCTAAAGCTATGGAAGAATTAAAGGTATCTGAAAAGAATCTAATTATCAATGTACTTGAAGAAAAAAATAGTTTACTTAAGAAAAGTGTTAAGATTGAAGTTATTAATTATAATGATTTAGTTGATTTTGTTAAAGAAACAATTACTGAAATTACTAAAATGATGGGTATGACTGTTAATCTTGAAGTAAGAAGAAGAGATGACAATATAACTATTAAAATATTCTCAGATCATAATGCTGTATTAATTGGTAAAAATGGTCGTGCTATTGAAGCATTACAAACTATTGTTAGACAAATTGTTCATAATGAAACTAATGAATTTGTAGGTATTATTTTAGATGTTGAAAATTACAAAGAAAAAAGAGTTAAAAATTTAGAATATCTTGCTAAAAAGGTAGCTCGTGAAGTAAAAGAGACACAAGTTGAAACTAAATTAGATTCAATGAATTCATATGAAAGAAGAATAATTCATAGTATTCTTTCTAATAATAAATATGTCTATACAGAGTCTGTTGGTGAAGAACCAAATAGATGTGTTGTTGTAAAACCTAAAGAAGTATAAAAAAATAAGTAATGCTACTTATTTTTTTTATTTGCTAAATAGTAACCAAATTTAAATATAATTGATAAGCCAAAAATAACTAGCACCATAATTACAGTCATTTCTAAAGCAGATATTTTTCCTTCACTAACTCCGTTAAGTATAAAAACTATTGAAGAATTAAATGAAGTTAAACAAAAATAAATGACCACTCCGGCAACTAAAGCTTCCCCAAAACTAGAAATGATACTTTGCATCTTAAATTTTGTGTCATCATTATTCTTTTTCTTTTTCATACATCCTCCTAATATAATTTTAACACAATATTAGAAAATAATATCTTTTTTTTTATTTCTGTGCTAAAATATTAACGAATTGGAGGTGCTATCATGGAAGATACAATTGCAGCTATTTCAACTGCTTTAGGAGTTGGAGCTATTTCTATTATCAGAGTAAGTGGTAGCGAAGCAATTAAAATAGTTGATAAAATATTTGATCAAGACATCTTAAATGCCCCTAGTCATACAATACACTATGGACATATTACTTCTAATGATAAAATAATTGATGAAGTTTTAGTAAGTGTTATGTTAGCACCAAAAACTTTTACAACAGAAAATGTTGTTGAAATTAATTGTCATGGTGGTATAACTACTACTAATAAAGTACTTGAATTAATTCTAAATAATGGCGCTAGATTAGCAGAACCAGGTGAATTTACCAAGAGAGCTTTTTTAAATGGGCGTATTGATTTAACTCAAGCTGAAGGTGTTATGAATCTAATCGAAGCAAAAAGTGATAAATCAAGAGAAATGTCAATTAATCAATTGACTGGTAGTGTATCTAATGTCATTTCAAAAATTAGAACCGATTTAGTAAATATTATTAGTAATATTGAAGTAAATATCGATTATCCAGAATACGAAGATATTGAAGTTTTAACAAATGAAAAAATCTTACCAAACATAAATAAAGTAAAAATTGAATTAACTAAGGCAATAAAGAATGCTGAAAATGGAAAATTATTAAATATGGGTATTAAAATAGGTATTATCGGTAAACCAAATGTCGGTAAAAGTAGTCTATTAAATGCTTTAATCGAAGAAAATAAAGCAATTGTTACTAATATTGAAGGGACAACTAGAGATATTGTCGAAGGTGATTTTCTTTTAAATGGCATTGCCTGTCATGTAATCGATACTGCTGGTATCAGAGAAACAGAAGATATTGTAGAAAAATTAGGTGTCGATAAAAGTTTGGCAATTATCGAAGATGCCGATTTAATAATCTTTATGTTAAATAATAATGAAGAATTAACTGAAAATGAAAAAGAATTATTAAATAAGATTAAAAATAAAAAACACATCGTTGTTATTAATAAGATTGATTTAAATAACAAATTAGTGATCGATGATCAAAATTTAATCAGAATAAGTATCAAAGATAATATTGGGCTTGATAAATTAAAGGATAAAATAACTGAGATGTTTAATTTAGGTGAAATTACTACTGATGATATGACTTATTTAAGTGATGCTAGAAGTATTTCGTTACTAAAAAAAGCATTAAATATAATTGATGATTCAATTAATAATCTTGAAAACGGAACACCTATTGATATTGTCGAAATGGATTTAAAGACTTGTTGGAATACTTTAGGTGAAATTATCGGAGAAACTTATACTGATGAACTAATTGATGAAATATTTTCAAGATTTTGTTTAGGAAAGTAAGTGATAATATGAAGTATGACATAATTGTTGTAGGTGGTGGACATGCTGGATGTGAAGCCGCTTATGCTAGTGCTAATATTGGTAAAAAAACCTTATTAATAACCGCTAACAAAAATAACATTGCTACTCTCCCATGTAATCCATCTATCGGTGGTTCCGCTAAAGGAATTATTGTTCGTGAAATCGATGCTTTAGGTGGAATTCAAGGACGTATTGCTGACAAGACAGCCTTACAAATGAAAATGTTAAATTCATCGAAAGGTCCCGCTGTTAGGTCCTTACGTGCTCAAGTTGATAAAGTTACTTATCCTAAAGAAATGTTAAATACTCTTGAATCAACTAAAAATTTAACAATTATGGAAACTATGGTTGAAGATTTAATCGTTGATCACAATGAAGTATTAGGGGTTATCACCGAAAATAATAAAAAAATTTATAGTCAAAAAGTAATTTTAACGACAGGTACTTACTTAAAAGCTGATATTTTAATTGGCTCTGAAAGAACGAGAAGTGGCCCGCATGGTGAAAAGCCATCGATGCATTTAAGTGATAAATTAAAGGAATATGGGTTTGAAATACTAAGATTAAAAACTGGAACTCCTCAAAGAATTGAGAAAAGCTCGATTGATTTTTCTAAAACAAAAGAAGAATCTGGCGATGATATTTGTTATAGCTTCAATACTGAAGAAACTATTCTATATGATACTTCAAAGCAAATACCATGTCATTTAATCTATACTACGCCCGAAACTCATAAAATAATCTTAGATAATTTAAATAAATCGGCCATGTATGGTGGACGTGATGATATTGAGGGTGTGGGACCAAGATATTGTCCGTCAATCGAAGATAAAATAGTTCGTTTTTCTGATAAAGAAAGACATCAATTATTTATTGAACCAGAAAGTATTTATTACGATGACATGTATCTTCAAGGATTTTCAACAAGTATGCCTCGAGATGTTCAAGAAAAAATGGTTCACTCATTACCAGGTATGGAACATGCAATTATTAATAAATATGCTTATGCTATTGAATATGATGCTATTTATCCAACCCAAATTAATCGTAGTTTAGAAACAAAAGTATTAAAAAATCTATATACCGCTGGTCAAATAAATGGTACAAGTGGTTATGAAGAAGCTGCTGGACAAGGTATTATTGCGGGCATTAATGCGGCTTTATCAATTGATAATAAAGAACCATTAATTTTAAAAAGAAATGAAGCATATATTGGGGTCTTAATTGATGATTTAGTTACGAAAGGAACCATCGAACCATATCGTATGTTAACATCTCGTGCTGAATATCGTTTAATTCTAAGACATGATAATGCTGATTTGCGTTTAACAGATTATGGATATCAAGTTGGTACAATTAAAGAAGCCAGATATCAAAAATTTTTAGCCAAAAAAGCAGCGATTGCTGAACTAACAGATTATTTAAAGAATCATAAATTAACGCCAACTAAAGAGAATAATAAGACACTTGAAGAGTTAAATAGTGTTCTAATTAAAGATGGTATAAGCTTATATAATTTATTAAAGAGAACCGAAATAACCATTGATAAATTACAAGCCTATAATATTATTCCTAAAGACTATCCACAAGCTGTCGAAGAACAAGTTGAAATTAATATTAAATATGAAGGATATATTAATAAAATAAATAAAGAAGCCGAAAAAATGTTAAAACAAGAAGAGAAACAAATTCCTAAGGATTTGGATTATCAAAAAGTACCAAATCTTGCTAGTGAAGCGAGACAAAAATTAATGAAAGTAAATCCAACAACCATTGGTCAGGCTTTAAGAATAAGTGGTGTTAATCCATCTGATATATCTATTTTAATGATTTATTTAAGGAAGTATTATCATGAATAAAGAAGCTTTTATCAAAGAATTAACTAAATTAAACATTAATTTAACTAAAGAGCAATTGAATCAATTAGATACTTATTATCACCTATTAGTTGAAGAAAATAAAAAATATAATCTAACGGCAATTACTGAAGAAAAGGATGTTTATCTAAAACACTTTTATGATTCATTAACAATTGTTAAAGGTATAAAATTAACAAATCAATACCTTTGTGATATTGGTACCGGTGCAGGTTTTCCAGGAATGGTTTTAAAGATTGCTTTTCCTGAATTAAAGATAGATTTATTAGATGCCACTAATAAAAAATGTGAATTTTTAAAAATGGTTATTGATAAATTAAATCTAAAAGATATTAATGTCATCAACGCTAGATGCGAAGAATATGCTCTTACTACAAGAGAAAAATATGATCTTGTAACATCACGTGCCGTTGCTCCGTTAAAACATTTACTGGAGTATTCCATACCGCTATTAAAAATAAATGGAACCTTTATTTCTTTAAAATCTAATCTTAAAGAAGAGATGGAAAACATCGATAATTATTATCAAAAATTGTTTTTATCAGATGAAAAGATAATTAAATTCAAATTGCCTTATGAAGAAAGTAATCGTACACTTTATATAATTAATAAAAAGAGAACAACACCATCTGTATATCCTAGAACATATAGTCAAATAAAAAAGAAAGCAATATAAAAATGAGACATCGTCTCATTTTTTTGTATCATGATAATAAATTAATTCGGCAATCTGATTACTTATTAAGTCTAATTCTTCATCATATTCATTGTTTAAGTATTCTTCAAGATCAAATAATAAATCTTGCATACTACCATACTTTCTAAAATCTAAGCCATTATTCCTTAAAACATCAACTTGATAATCACTAAGTAAAATACCATTATCATAATGATTTAACAGTAATTTTTTTTGATTAGCAAATCTCATTGCTTCTTCAATATTAATATTCTTATCTTTTATTCTCATACTAATCCCCAAACAAGTATAACACAAATAAATAAAAAAATGTTGAAAAAATAGCAAATGTATTGTATTATATTAATATAGGGTAGAAAAGAAATAAAGAGGTGGTATTTTGCAGTCGGAAAATATCGTCTTAGTAAAACAGGAATTGATAATTCCTAATCCTAATCAACCACGTAAACAATTTAATGATACGTCATTAAATGAATTAGCCAAATCAATTAAGGAATATGGTATATTAAATCCTATTTTAGTAAGAAAAAAAGACAATTTATATGAAATAATTGCTGGTGAAAGGCGATATCGAGCTGCAAAAATTGCTGGATTAACCGAAATTCCGGTAATTATTAAAGAAGTTGAAGATTCTAAAGTTGCCGAGTTAGCACTAATTGAAAACATTCAAAGAGAAAATATAACTCCAATGGAAGAAGCTAAAACATATGATGAAATACTTAAAAATGCTAATCTAACTGAGCAACAGTTAGGGGAGTATATTGGAAAATCACAATCATCAATTGCTAATAAATTACGATTGTTAAAATTACCAATTGAAGTTCAAGAAGCAATTAATAATAAAAAAATAAGTGAAAAACATGCTAGAAGTTTATTGACCATCGAAGATAAAAACAAGCAAATAGAATTATTAAAAAGAATAATTAATGAAAAATTATCTGTTAAAGAATTAGATAATATAATAATAGAAAAAAAAGAAGAAAAGGAAAGTGATAATATGAATAATGGAAATTTTTTCCCAAATATGAATAGTCAAGATAATAATGTATCTTTAAATCAAATGAATATGCAAGCTATGCCAGGAATTACGAATGAAGTTCCTCAGGCACCTATTCAAACAAACGAACCAATCATTTCTGAACCTACACCTGTTGGACCAGTTTTACCAACACAACCAGAAATTGCTCCGATTAACCCTCTACCTCAAGTAGAAATTCAAAATATGGAACCACTAGTAGCTACTCCAGAACCAATAATGCCAGAATTAAATAGTGCTCCTGTTTCTCCAATTCCAGAATTTGGAGTAAATGCGGCACCTACTATGGCTGATAATGTTCAAAATCCTACATCAATGGTTGGAACAATAAGTCCAGAACCTCAACCAATGCCAGCAGCACCAGTTGAAACTCCAAATCAACCAATTGATATTCCATTATTTGGTGATAATAATCAAGTTGGCCAAGTTGAAACGACACCAACTCCAGTATTGCCAGAAACTAATACTGAAGCTCCAGTTATCGCTCCAGGGCCAGTAGAGCAACCATTATTTAATCAAGAATTGAATAATTCAGCAGGACCTAATTTAAATGAATCATTTTATGAAGTACCTGTTAATGTATCTCCTGTAATTGAAACTCCTGAAGCTGATAAGTTTACACAAGTAAAGCAATTATTAAGTAGCAACAATATTGAGCACAAAGCATATAGTAATGAAACAGGTCATTGCATAATTATCGAACTATAAAAGTTTCCATTTGGAAACTTTTTTAATTGTTATTATTTTCTGTATCTTCTCTAAAAATGGCATCTAAATCATAATTATTATCAGTATATGGTTCAGTTCCTTTTATAAAATAAAACATTTTACTTTTTTTATCATCATCTTTGGCTAATTCTCCAGTAATTGGATTAACTAAAACTCCCACTATATTATTAGGGGCTTTATACCATTCATTGCTTTTATCCTTTAAATAACCTTCCATCGTTTCAATCCATATGTCTTTGTGAAATGATGTATCATTGGCAGAAAATTCACGATTATCATCATATCCTGTCCATACACCTAAAACGGCATCTTTATTATAACCAATAATCCACATATCAGTATTAGTAGTACCAGATTTTATGGCATATTTTTTTGTCATTTTTGGCAGCAAACTAATTAATGTTGGATAATTATAATCAATAAACGCAGTATCATGGGTATATGTTAGCATTTCATTTAAAATATAAACTAAACTTTCATTCAAAATATTTGTTTCTACGGGTTTATATTCATAAAGAATATTTCCATAATTATCTTCGATTTTTTTTATAAAATGCCCATTAACTTTATAGCCCATATTGGCAAAAGAAGCATAACTATCGACCATATCATATAAGCTTATTTCTTCAGTTCCTAAAGCCAATGAAGGAACTGCTTCTAATTTATTGGTAATACCTAATCGATTAGCAATTGAAACTAATTTTTCTTCACCCAAAAATAGATGGGTTTTAACCGCATATATATTATCAGAGTAAGCAATTGCTGCTCCCATAGATAAGGGACCATTAGCATATTTATCATTATAGTTTTTTGGAGTATATTTCTTATTATTTGAAAATGAAAATGTTGTTTTTTCACTAATAAATGATGATGCAGAAGTAAAACCATTCTCTAAAGCTGCATAATATAGAAATGGCTTCATCGTTGATCCAACCTGTCTTTTGGCATTAATAGCACGATTAAATTGACTATTGTTATAATTAGTTCCCCCCACTAAAGCTAATATTTCTCCGTTATTTGGATCAATTAAAATAGCAGATACTTGTAATTCTCCCATATTCTTATTTTTAATTGAAGTTTCTAATTCATTTTGAGCTTTTTCATCTAAAGTAGTATATATTTTAATTCCGCCAGTTGTAAGAATTGATTCAGGAATACCAGGAATACTTTTTAATTCACTTAAAACCGCATCTTTATAGTATAATTTACCAGAAGTTATACTAGTATTACTTTCTCCAATATAATCTAGTTTTTCCAAAAAAGCATTCTTCATTTCAATATCAGTGATTTTTTTATTATTATACATTAATTTTAAAACGGTTTGCTGTCGTTCCTTGGCCACTTTTTCATTTGCTAAAGGTGAATTGTTGGCAGGAGATTGCGGGATACCTGCTAACATTGATGCTTCCGCTAAAGTTAAATCAGCTGCCGATTTACCAAAATAATATCTGGAAGCGTTCTCAATCCCATAGACACCACCATAATTTATGGTATTCAAATAACCCTCTAAAATTTCTTTTTTGGTATAATGTGCTTCTAATTCAAATGCGAGTAAGGCTTCCTCTAATTTTCTTTTCCAAGTTTTATCATAATTTAAATATAAATTTCTAGCATATTGCTGCGTTATTGTCGAAGCTCCTTCCGATAAACTCTTTGAAGTAATATTATTAATAATTGCTTTTCCAATTCTTAAATAATCGAAGCCAATGTGGTAGTAGAAATGCCTATCTTCTGTTGATAATGTTGCCTCAATTAAATAATCACTTATTTCATCGAGATTTAACCAACTGTAATTATTGAATATTAAATTATCTTCACTGTCGTATAGATAGTATGATTGATTTCTTGTAATTTGAATTTTTGGAGTAATTAAGCAATAAATATATAAAATACCATGAAAGGCAATAAATATTATAATTAGAGAAGTAAAAAATCTTCTAATTTTTCTTAAAAAATTCATAAAATCACTCATTTCTTATAGCCTATCATTATTATTTATCAAAAAATTAAATTTATGAGTTTATTTTTTATATAGGTTGTGTTATAATGGTGCTTGAATTGAAAAAAGGAGGAATTATGAGTATAAAAAAAGAGTTACAACAAATAATAAAAAACAGCTTAGAAAAAAATAACATTGACTTTGATTCAAATACAATTGTAATTGAAACTCCTAAGGATAGTAATTTCGGAGATTACTCAACTAATATAGCATTAATTCTTGCTAAAACGTTAAAAAGAAATCCTCTTGAAATTGCTGAAGATATAAAAAATGGTATTGATAGTGATACTATTGAAAAAATAGAAATAGTTAAACCAGGTTTTATTAATATCTTTTTAAGTAAACAAACATTATTTAAAGAAGTAAATAAAATTAATAAATTTAGTAAAAAATATGGTAAATCAGAAGTTGGTCAAAATAAAAGAATAAATATTGAATATGTAAGTGCTAATCCAACTGGAACACTTCATATTGGCCATGCTAGAGGAGCAGCTTATGGTGACAATTTATCGCGTATAATGTCGGCTTGTGGTTATGATGTAACAAGAGAATATTATATCAATGATGCTGGTAACCAAATGAATAATTTAGGAATTTCAATAAAAGAAAGATATAAAGAAATCTGTGGATTAGCATGCAATCTACCAGAAGATGGCTATCATGGTAAAGAAATCATCGCCTTAGCACAAACAATATATGATAAATATAATGATACAAAGTTAGATGAAAATATTGAATATTTTAAACAAGCAGGATTAACCGTTCTATTAGATCAAATAAAAAATGATTTAGATAAATTTAGAGTCAATTTTGATATCTTTAAGAGTGAGCAATCATTATATGATAAGGGCGCAGTTGAAAAAATCATTTCAGATCTTAAGAAAAGCAATGCATGTTATATCGAAGATGACGCTTTATGGTTAAAAACAACTGATTATGGTGACGAAAAAGATCGTGTAATTATTAAAAAAGATGGCTCATACACATACTTCTTACCAGATATTGCTTATCACAATGATAAAATATCAAGGGGCTATGAAGAAATAATTGATGTTCTTGGGGCCGATCATCATGGTTATATTAATAGGTTAAAAGCCGCTATCGAGATTTTAGGAAAAGATAAGAATATGCTAAATGTTATTATCTTACAAATGGTTAGATTGTTAAAGGATGGCGAAGAGGTAAAAATTAGTAAACGTACTGGTAAAACCATTACTTTAAATGATTTACTTGAAGAAGTGGGCGTTAATGCTGCTAGATATTTTTTTGCATCAAAGAGTCCAGATACGCAAATGGATTTTGATTTATCCTTAGCTGTTAAGAACAGTAATGAAAATCCGGTATATTATATTGAATATGCTAATGCCAGAATTTGTTCAATATTAAATAATTATCATAATGAGATTGAAGAAATTGATGAATTTCATACAATTAATGAGCCATTAGCATATACTATTATGAATAAATTAATGTCATTTACTGATACAGTAATATCAGCTGCTAATAAAAAAGAGCCTCATATTATATGTAATTATGTATATGAATTAGCCACTTTATTCCATTCTTATTATAGCAAAGAAAAATTCATTACTGATAATAAGGAATATACAAAAGAAAGACTAGCTTTATTAAATGCTATCAAAATAGTTATTAATAATGCTTTAGATTTAATCGGTATAATACCAAGAGAAAGTATGTAGGAGGACATAATGAAATTAAGTAAAATGAAAAAAGAGGATTTAGAATTACTCTCTTATACCAGTATTGCTAAGTTATATTTAGAGGAAAACAAAACTACTTTAAATACGGCAGATTTATTTAAAGAAATTTGTAAATTATTAGATTTATCAGAAAGAGTATATCAAGACAAAATAGCCGATTTTTTTCAATCATTGACAACATCTAAAGAATTTATTTTATTAGATGATGGCAAATGGGATTTAAAATGTAAACATAAAACAAAGAAAATGGATATTGATGATCTTTATGAAGAAAAAGAAGAAGAAAATGATGAATATGAAGTTGAAGACGAAGAACAAGATGAAGAAGAAGAATTCAATTCCATTGATGATGAAGAAGAATATGCAGAAGATGATTTATCAGATTTAACTATTCTTAATGAAGATGAATTAGAAGAAGGTAATTTAAGTTAATAAATTATCTTTTTTTGTTCTATCATTCGATAATATACATATAATTTATTGGTGAACTATGAAAAAAACAATCATTGGGCTACCTCGAGCCTTTCATTATTATCGCTACGGCATATTATGGAAAAATTTTTTTGAAAAAATTGGTTGTAAAGTAATTCTAAGTTCTAAAACCAACCAAGAAATTATTAAATTGGGTATTAATAATACTCCTAATGAATGCTGTCTATCATATAAGATATATGTTGGACATGCCCTATCGCTAATCGATAAATGTGATTATCTTTTATTACCTAAAATATGTAATTATCAATGTTGCTCTAATCAACAATTGATGTACGAAAATTTAAAACTAAAAATAAGTAGTAATGAAATATTAACCTATAATATAAAACAAAATAATTATTTTTACCAAGCCATTGGTTTAACGAAAATTGCCATAAAATTTACGAAAAATCCAATAAAGATAATTTATAGTTATATTATTGGTATGAAAAAGCAACATAATTATAATATTAGCAAACAAAATGAAAATAAAAATAAGTTGACAAAAGAAGGTAAAAAAGTTCTTCTTATTTCCCCATATTATAATTTGAGAGAAGAATATATTAATGATATTGTGGCAACTCTAGAAAAGAATAATATTGTTCCTATCTTTTCTTCATATATTGATTCAAAAATAGCCACTATTTTTTCATTATACTATAAATACATTATTCCATGGCAAGATTATCAAGAAATTTTGGGAGCTACAGCATATTACAAATATCAAATAGATGGTATCATTATTATAAAATCATCGCAATGTATTATTACTTCTCTATTAAGTGAACAAATAAAAAAAGAGAATAATAATCGCTCAATTGTTAATTTGACAATTACCGGAAATGATTTAAATATCTCACCTAATTTAATATCATTTATAGATGCAATTAAACATCAAAAAAAAGATTTTTAAGAAAAAGATACAAAAATATTTTGTATCTTTAATTTTTGTGTTATAATAATCTTGAATAAGAAGGTGGATACATGAACGAGTTTATCTTAATTATTATCTTGTTTATAACAATGTTTACAACGTATCTATTGTATAAGATATATGAAAAAAGAGGCTTATTTTTTGCCATTGTTTTTCAAAATATAATATCATTCATATTATCATTTAAAATAGTCACTATTTTGAAGTTAAATATCAATTTAGGAATTGTATCTATTCTTAGTGTATTAACTATAATGTATTTGTTTATGATTAAATATGGCAAAAAAGAAATCAACGAACTAATTAAAATCAGTTTGTATACTAATGTGTTGATTGCTATATTCTTAACGATGATCAATTATTTTATACCGACCCTTACAGAAACAATTTCAATTAATATTAAGGATACATTTATTAGCAATTATAAAATATTAATTGCTTATCCAATTATTATGTTAATAAGTCAGATAATTGTTACTAAGTTATATCTATTTGTTAATAAACTTCAAAGTAGTAAAATAATTTGTATTGCCTTAACCCATATCATTACTGCTTTGCTATATACCATAATATTTTATGTTGTCGGATATATCAAAGTATTATCTATTAAGGAAGCAGTTTATATTGGAATATCAACATATATTATCGGCTTGATAATTATGGGGATTAACATTGTATTTATTAACATTTTAATCAAAGATAAGAAGGTGACAAAATGATCAATATTGCCCTAATCTTTGCTGAAACAGTATTATGTTATTTAGCTTTAACACTATTATTTAAAAAATATAAAACGGATGGCTTATATGTCTTTGTCATTATTGCAACCTTTATTGCTAGCGTGATGAATCTTAAAGAAATTTCAATTATGAATATTAGCATTCCATTAGGGTTTGGAGTAACGATGGCAATTGTCTTGGGAGCAAATTTAATTACACAAAGGCAAGGTATTGAAGAAATAAATAATTATTTATTAATAATTTTAATTACTGGAGTTGTCGCTTGTGGTATTTTAAATCTATCAGGAATGATAAGTGCTAGTGAATATAACTATTTAGCTAATCGAGCATATGATAATATCTTCGTATTTAATATTAGAATGTATCTTGCTTTAGTTATTTCAATTCTAGTTTCGGTATTTATTAGTACTAGATTGTTTTATACAATCAAAAGATTAAAAAATAAAATAATTCTTAGTAATATATTTTCAATCATCATTACTGAATTTATTGAAAATATTATTTTTGCTTTAATCGCTTTTATATCTGAATTTAGCCTTGTTGACATTGTCCTATGCATTATATTTAGATATACCATTAAGAGCATTATTGGTATTTTAGGAACAATACCATTGTATATATCAAATAAGAATAATTGATAAGGAAGTGAATTATGAGAACAAGAAAAAAAGAATTAGTAAGTGATGAACTTAAACCTTTCGTAGGAAATTTGATAAGGGAGAATAGACAAAAGTATAATTATTCACTTGAAGAATTATCCGAGGCCTTAAATCATCAAAAAAATCGGCAAACATTACACAAATATGAAACAGGATTACTAAATATTCCATATGATATCTTCTTTGAAATATGTCGCATTTTCAATATCGATACGTCAGTGTTAAATGATATTGAAATTAGCAAAGAAGAAAAAGAAACGTTAGAAAACAAATTTGTTAAGAATTATGTAAATAATGCTAGAACTGATAAGAATTTAACTGTTCAAAAAGAAAAAATTATCAATACTTATAAAAATGCTACTTATGAACCAATTGGAAAATCAGAATTATCAGTAAAACTATTAGATGATTCGATGAGTCCGTTCTATTTAAAAAATGACAAAGTATATTTTGCTAAACAAGAAGAATATAAAAATGGTGACGATATTGTTATTGCTATTAAAGGAAACGTTTTATCAGTAAGAAAATTATATAAATATCAAAAAGGTATTATCTTACAAGCCATGAACCCTAAGTATCCTAGTTTAAATGTTAATATTATTTCACCAGACATGATTTTGGGTAAAGTAATAGGTATTCATAGAGAAATAAAATAAAAAGAAAACAACTAATTAAATTAGTTGTTTTTTTCTTAATCTATAAAGATTAGTTTAAAGCATCTTTTAATTTGCTTCCAGCTTTGAAGCCAGGTACTACTCTAGCAGCAATCTTAACTTCA